>CAJXTO010000152.1 GCA_913061245.1 uncultured Oceanospirillales bacterium | reverse complement strand
GACTTCCAGCTCAAGCACCCACACGCATTGCTTGATCAATTTTTTAAAAAACGCTCCAGAGGGCCTCTCTGAAGTGGACGCGCATTCTATCGAACCTCGCGTCTTTTGCAACCACTTTTTTAACAAAAATTTGCAGTTGCTCATTGGGCCGAAGCCTCAAATTCGGTCGGCGCATTTTAGTGAGCTTCGCTCAGAATGCAACCTTTAATTTTTCCTTTTCCGAGACCGGCTTTCGAAGAAGGCCGCCTCATCAAGGAGCGCGAATACTACAGTGTTTTATTCGCCTTGCAAGAAGTTTTTGAAATTATTTTTTCAAGCGCTTCATGCACTCCCTCGCATCTCGAGAGAGGCGCGCAGTATAGGGCGCGAACGCGGCGTGTCAACGAATTTTCATGAATTCGTCATTAATTTGTCACAGTCACTCGAACGAAACGTTTCTTACCACATTGAAACACATGAGTTTCTCCGGAATTCACGCGATATTGCAGATCCGTTTCCAGCTCACCATTAATACGCACAGCTCCCTGAGTGATAAAGCTGCGTGCTTCAGAGGAACTCTTTGCCAAACCCGTTTCACGCAACAAAACAGAAAGCGGCACTCCGCCATCCACATCCGCTTGCAGGGACATCTCCGGCATCTCATCTGGGATATCGCCCGCTTTAAATTTATTGCCTGCACTTTTCGACGCGCGCTCCGCAGCATCAGCATCATGGAAGCGAGTAATCAATTCTCTCGCAAGATCAGCCTTTGCAGAATTCGGCGAAACCGATCCAGATTCAACAGCAGCTTTCAAAGTCGCTAGTTCATCATTGCTCTTAAAGCTTAATAAATCGTAGTAACGCCACATCAGCTCATCTGAGATTCCCATGAGCTTGCCGTACATATCCCCAGGCTCATCATTGAGACCAACATAGTTACTAAGCGACTTCGACATCTTCTTTTCGCCATCCAATCCCTCAAGGATCGGCATCATCAAAATCGTTTGCGGCTTTTGCCCGGCATCTCGCTGCAACTCTCTTCCCATTAATAGGTTGAATCGCTGGTCGGTACCCCCGAGCTCCACATCAGCCTCGAGAGCAACTGAGTCATATCCCTGCATTAGAGGATAAAGAAACTCATGGATCGAGATCGGCTGCTCAGATTTGAACCGCTTACTAAAATCATCGCGCTCCAGCATTCGAGCAACTGTCAACTTAGCCGCCAATCGAACAAAATCCTGTGGCTTTAAGTCATTCATCCAGCGGCTGTTGTACTCAACCCGGGTTTTGCTTTTATCTAAAATCTTAAAAACCTGAGATGCATAGGTCTCAGCATTTTGCATCAACTGCTCTTCTGTTAATGGCTGACGTGTCTGGTTCTTGCCTGTCGGATCACCAATCAAACCGGTAAAATCACCGATCAGAAAGATGACCTCATGACCCAGATCTTGAAACTGGCGCAACTTGTTAATCAACACGGTATGACCCAAGTGGAGATCTGGCGCCGTTGGATCAAAGCCCGCCTTAATCTTTAACGACTTGCCGCTATCCAGCTTCTCTTTCAATTCCTCTAAAGGAAGAATCTCATCTGCGCCGCGCGATATCAGATCAATTGCGTCTTGAAGGCTGCGCCCGTCCACTGTTGCCATAGGTACTCTCGGTCCACTGTTGAAAGCGCCATAGTGTACATAACCTCCATTCTTTTTTTATATGCAACATGCAAATGTTTTGTGTACACTCGCTTAAACCGAAATTTGGAATACGAATGCGCAACCTTATCAATCGCTTAGACGCGATATGTCATCCGTTTCCAGGAACTCATGTTCTTGGAGTGGTGGGCTCTCTTCTTTTTATAGGTGCTTTAGCTGTCTGGCCAGCAGTCGGTGAGAGCGGCGATCAACCAGATAAAACTATGCCAATTCCTGCGCTTTCTATGTTTACAGAAGCCATGAAAGAGCGGATCGCACCCGCCAACCAATTTGATGTGCGCACTGAACGCGTGCAAGACGGTGACTCACTCTCGCGACTGTTTAGTCGGCAAAATCTGAAACCACAATTACTGCATTCGTTGACGCAATCCGAAACAGGCGAAGATCGCGTGTCTCGACTCAAAGTCGGGCAGACTGTCGAATTTCGGTACAACGCCGACAGCGCACTCGCCGAGCTCGCGGTAATCCAATCGCCGTTCCATCAAACTGTGGCGGTTCATCGTGATGACGAATGGACGATCGAACAGCGCCATCGGGAACCCGAGATCTACATCGAGCAAGCACAGGCAACGATCGATAGCTCACTATTTTTAGCAGGAGCGCGAGCTGGACTCCCTGATAATCTAATCATGGAGCTCGCTGATATCTATGGACACGTTATCGATTTCGTCTACGAAATTCGTGAAGGCGATCGGTTCATTGTAACTTTTGAAAAGCGCTATCTTGATGGCGAATTTATCGAATATGGAAACATCTTAGCGGCAGAGTTCGTTAACTCAGGGGAGTCATTCCTCGCAGTCCGTTATACAGACAACCAAGGTGATACCGGCTACTACGACGAAAACGGTGTAAGTCTGAGAAAAGCATTCCTTCGCGCACCACTTAACTTCAGACGAATCAGCTCAAACTTCAAACTAGCCAGAAAACATCCAATCCTCGGGAAGATGCGGGCGCACAAAGGAACCGACTACGCAGCCTCCTCCGGCACACCTATTTATGCAGCTGGTGACGGAAAGATCACATTCCGAGGAACAAAAGGTGGCTACGGTCGAACTGTGATCATCAAGCACGGTAATAGTATCGAAACGCGTTACGCTCACTTGTCGCGCTATGGAAAATACAAACCCGGGCAAAAAGTGAAGCAGGGCCAAGTCATCGGTTACGTAGGCATGAGCGGACTTGCGACTGGTCCACACCTTCATTATGAATTTATTGTGAGTGGGGTACACCGAAATCCACGCACGATTCTCGACAAATTACCCAAAGCGAAAACCTTACCTAAAGCTGAAATCGCTCGCTTTGAGCGTACAGCAGAACCTTTGATTGCGTCTCTAGGTGCACAACGAAGCCGTGCTGAACTGGCTTTTCAAAACGTCACCCAGCCCTAAATCGCCACGAACTGCGATTGGCCTGATGAGCGGCACCAGTCTTGATGGACTGGATGCCTGCCTTGTGCGAGAGACGCTCGACGGCTCACGAATTGAAGTCATTCAAACGCTCGAAATTCCCTTCCCTGAGCACGTCCAACTTGGCTTCAAACACATTATTGAAACCGGCCAAGCAAATCTATCGGACTTATTACGCCTTGAACGTGACTACACCGATATTGTGATTGATCAATGCCAGCAACTGATCGAGGCAAGCCATAACACTGTGAGCGTCATTGGCTTTCATGGTCAAACGCTGTGGCACGATCCAGATATCGGATCAACATTAC
>CAJXTO010000151.1 GCA_913061245.1 uncultured Oceanospirillales bacterium | reverse complement strand
ACTACTAAGTGGTGGCCAGAGAGGGAATCGAACCCCCGACACGAGGATTTTCAATCCTCTGCTCTACCAACTGAGCTATCTGGCCTCTACGAGTAGGTCGCGTATTGAACAGAAATACGCGAACGCTGTCAACTTGAAGGTGGCACATATCCCTCGGGTTTCGCGTAATTCTGGTTATCAAAGAAGCGATGCATCTCTTCGGTAAGGAATTTACGGGCATCCGGGTCCATCAAACTTAAACGGTGCTCATTGATGAGCATCGTTTGGTTTGCTTGCCACTCTTTCCACGCTTTTTCAGAAATATTTTCAAAGATATCTTGACCAGTAGCGCCAGGGAGAGGAGGAACTGGTAACCCAGGCAACTCTTCTTTGTATTTCTTACAAAAAACCATGCGTGTCATAAGAGATCCTTATTCAACAGTAGTTTTTGTATGGGGGCTGGTAGACCTTTTTGAAAGAGGCTCAATGAGTGCCACTCGCCTAACGCGGGGCGATCGTTCGACCGGATTTTTAGTAGGTAGTGTTCTAGGTGCACCTTAAAGTGACTAAAGGCATGCATCAGCTCTCCTTGATAATCAGCATCTAATACATCTCCGATTGCCAACTTCTTTCCTATTTCTGATAGAGACGAGCCAATAGGAGGTGTGTAAAGCCCTCCCCATACTCCGCTCATGGGCCTTTGCATCAATAAAACTTCGTTATCCTCATTAATGATCTGCAGCACGACCCATCTCTCATCGGGCCGTTGTTTAACACGTTTTGGTTGAGGAAATTGAGATACTTCGCCGCGCTGTAATGCTTGGCAGTCATTGGAAAAAGGGCACTGCGGGCACGCCGGACTTGTTCTGCGACAAATGAGTGACCCTAAGTCCATCATAGCCTGTGTGTGGATGCGCGCATCACTCCCAGATTGAGGTGTTAATTCGTCGGCAAGTTTCCAGAGAGTCCTTTGTGCATCAGCTTTCGAAAGATCGCCATCAATGCAAAACAAGCGCGATAAAACCCGTCTTACATTCCCATCTTGGATAACTCCACGTATCCCAAATCCTAAAGAGAGAATCGCGCCTGCCGTTGAGCGGCCGATTCCCGGAAGTTGAATCAAACTATCTAGATCTTTTGGAATTTCACTGTTGTATTCACTGACAACTATGTTGGCTGCTTTGTGCAGATTCCGCGCTCTCGAGTAGTAACCGAGGCCAGCCCAATGAGATAAAACTGAATCTAGAGAAGCGTTAGCGAGATGGCTTACGGTTGGAAAGTCTTGCATGAATTTTTCAAAATACGGGATGACCACCTGAACCTGTGTCTGCTGCAACATGATTTCGGAAATCCAGGTTGCGTAAGCCCCTTTGCGTTGCCAAGGAAGCTCATGTCGACCGTGTTGCTTCTGCCAAGCAGCTAGGCGCTGTGCAAATTGATCAATCATCGACTCAACAGATTTTTGAGTAACTCAGAGCCCTGGTTATCAAGTTTCTTTTTGAGCGCATCTTCGACGGATGATTTTAATTTCTGTTCAGCAGCTTTGAGCTTCTCATTCGCTTGTTTTTTTAATTCTTGTTCCGCCGCTTTTGCGATCACCTGACTCAGTGCTTTTTCATCGAGTGAGCATTGAAGTGATTCGTTACGTAATTGCCCTCGGCAGGATAGTGGCAACGACACTCCTTTGAGTATCTCGGGGGCTGCACATGAACCCAGCACGCCATCCTCAGGTACTTTAATAGTTCCTTGAATATTGGAGGCAGTGGAAACGAGGCTTATACGGCCTTGTCCCTGAATCGAAAGATTGGCTACTGTTGCATCCATCGAGTCGATGACAGCGATTCCTTCTTGAAAATCTGCTTTGATAGCGAGTGTGTCAGCAGTATCAGCACTTAAAGTGTTTGGTGTTGCAACTGTTTGACAAATTGCATCGGACACGTTGAGTGGTCCCAAAAAGGCATTTTGAATTTTTACGCGGAAAGGTCCGGATACTGACGCCATCATTTCATCGGCAGTTCGTCCGGCTGCTCGTAAATCAAACGATGATTGCAGCGAGCCAGATAGCGTATCGAGCGGCTTTGAAAACTGAAATTGCGCTAATTGCAGCCCATTAATTGTTCCCGTGATATTGGTGATTTGCGGCGCAATTAAGTGTGTTCCAGCTGCGCGAAGCTCACCTCCAAACAATGTTGCATCCAAGCGGCCCAGCGTTATCTCATCTGATCCAATGCCAAGGTCGACGCCGGCTTCGGACAATTCACGTTGATTGATAGTGAGAGAGCCAATATCGAGTTTGTAGGTTCCAGGTAGAAACGGCAGTGGACTCGATGGTTGCGAGGTATGTGTTGCAGTATTTGTCAGATAGCCGTCCAAGTTCAGTTGATCAGCTAAGAGTTCCAAATCAAGATTTAAGGGATTCAAGTTAATGTCTACGCGTCCATCCACCGATGTCTCATCAAGTGCCATCGAGAATGGTCTTAGACTCAGAAGATCATTGGATACTTTGAGACCGGTCTCAACAGTGAACCGGTTGAATCGGTCGAGTTCGTTTGTCTCTGGAACCGGGAAATTACCCGCTCTTAACCATTGCCTGAGCGAGAACTCAGCCACTGACAGTTGACCTTCTCCACTCACTTGTCCTGATTTGGCCGCACTTAAATAACCAGAGTACTCAAGCATTAACTCCCGCGATTTTAACGCGATGTTGCGTATTGTGAGCCCATCGAAGGATGCTGTCGGGATAATTTCAGCATCCACTTCAAGCGGCGCTTGTTGTTCATTGAATTCAATGTACGTCGAGAGATTAAGATTACTTGCGGTCGCTGGACTTAGAGAATCCACGGCAAAATTGAACCGGCTTAAAGTCAAACCCGGATACAGTCCTGTGATTTCGCCGTCTTGAATGGCCAGTTGCCGAATGAGGATCGTGCGACCAGCCGTATTGGGTGCTGATTCTGTTTCAGATCTTCTTGAATCACTGGTGCCGAAATCGACGCGGACTTTTGGTGAAATGGCAGTTAATTCATCAATGACCACAGTATCGGATAAAGCCGACAAAATTGAGAGAGAACCTTCGAGCTGATCGGCTTCAAATGCCCAATTCGTAGAACTTGCTTGGACATTTTCCACGGTAATTCCGAACCACGGCCAAAAAGTCCAAGCGATATTTCCGTTTAACTGCAGTGAGATTTGCTGTTTTTTTGCTGTGTCGACTAACGTAGGTTTGAGGTCATTTGGGTCCAGAACTTGGGTGATGTAGGCCACAGAAGCTGCAATAGCAACAACTGAAACCATGACTAGTATTAGCAGAGCTTTGAAAATTCGCATGACACCCTCTGTCGTCAGTTAGACCCAGTACCGCTATACTACGGTGTTTATCACGGCTTAAGGAACAGGCCATGGCAGATCGTATTGCCTCAGTCGAACGAAATACA
>CAJXTO010000150.1 GCA_913061245.1 uncultured Oceanospirillales bacterium | reverse complement strand
TGTACCTTCCCAGCGATCTTCTTTGGTGCATTTTTCCTCGGTCAAAACGCATCCGAGGCGATCGCAGCAGGCGCAATCGCTCCTGATGGATTGCGTGGTGCATTTATCGAAGGATTGGCAGGCGCTGAATACTGGAAGAATCCTTCAGTTTGGTCGAATTTAGTGTATGGATTTGCCTACTTCCTACCGATTTACGCAACGGTGTTTATCGTTGGCGGTTTCTGGGAAGTGTTGTTTGCTTCTGTGCGTGGACACGAAGTCAACGAAGGCTTCTTCGTCACGTCGATTCTGTTCTCGCTGACTTGCCCTCCGGATCTACCTTTATGGCAAGCGGCTCTTGGTATCACCTTTGGTGTAGTTGTCGGCAAAGAGGTCTTTGGCGGTACGGGTAAGAACTTCTTAAACCCTGCACTGACGGGGCGTGCGTTCCTATATTTTGCATATCCAGCGCAGATTTCTGGCGATGCAGTTTGGGTTGCGGCCGATGGATACACCGGTGCATCAGCACTTGGCATCATGGCTCAGGGTGGTGTGGATGCGCTCGCCTCAGCAAACCAGGTCATTTCGAACTTCACATGGTTCGATGCCTTTATCGGTAACGTGCCTGGGTCGATCGGTGAAGTGTCGACGCTGGCTATCTTTATCGGTGGTGCGGTGCTTCTGATTCAGGGCATTGCGAGCTGGCGGATCGTGCTTGGTGTCTTCCTCGGCATGGTACTGACCTCTCTGTTGTTTAACGCCATTGGTTCTGAAACAAACCCAATGTTCAGTGTGCCTTGGTATTGGCACTTGGTTGTTGGTGGTTTTGCTTTCGGCATGATGTTCATGGCCACAGACCCTGTGTCTGCATCCATGACAAATGCGGGTAAGTACTGGTACGGCGGACTCATCGGATTGATGGCTGTACTGATCCGAGTAGTGAATCCTGCGTTCCCAGAGGGAATTATGCTTGCGATTCTATTCGGTAATTTGTTCGCGCCTTTGATTGACCACTTTGTGGTACAGGCCAACATCAAGCGAAGGGAGTTGCGTAGTGTCGTCCAATAACGAATCAGTTCAAAAAACCATCACGGTTGCGCTCGTTCTGTGTCTCGTGTGCGCAGTTGTGGTGAGTTCTGCTGCTGTGATCTTGCGTCCAGCGCAGGCAGTTAACGAGAAAGCCAACATGCAGATGAATATTCTGCAAGCGGCCGGATTGTATGATCCTCAGCAATCGATCCAAGAGCAGTTCCAGATTGTGACAACGCGATTGGTGAACCTAGAAACAGGTGAATTCGTTGAAGGAATGGATGCGGAACGCTACGACCAGCGTAAAGCATCGAAAGATCCATCAATGAACCGTGTGTTGTCAGGTGAAGAAGATATCGCTTCAATCAAGCGTCAGGCGAAGATTGCGAAAATCTATCTGATCGAAAACGGTGATCAGATTGAGAAGATTATTCTGCCGATTCACGGCTACGGCCTCTGGTCAACGCTTTATGGCTTTATGGCACTTGAGGGCGATGGAAATACAGTCGCCGGGCTTGGTTTCTATGAACATGCAGAAACTCCAGGTTTGGGTGGTGAAGTTGACAATCCAAATTGGAAAGCCCAATGGACTGGTAAGCAGGTGTATCAAGGCGATGAAGTCGGACTTCGCTTGGTGAAAGGTGGAGCGGATCGCTCAGACAGCTATGGCGTTGATGCACTATCTGGAGCGACCCTCACATCGCGCGGTGTCGATAACCTATTGAAATTCTGGATGTCAGATGCGGGCTTCAAGCCGTTTCTGGATAATTTGAAACAAGGACGGATCTAATGGCGAAAACGAAAGAACTGTTGTTCGACCCGGTCGTCAACAATAACCCGATTGCCTTGCAGGTACTTGGTATCTGTTCGGCTCTCGCTGTGACCTCTAGCATGTCAGTTGCATTTGTGATGTCACTTGCAGTGATTGCGGTAACAGCATTTTCAAATTTGTTTGTTTCTGTGATTCGTTCACAAATCCCAAGCTCGATTCGAATCATCGTGCAGATGACCATTATTGCGTCTCTGGTAATCGTGGTTGATCAGATCTTGAAGGCCTTTGCCTACGAGATTTCGAAGCAATTGTCAGTGTTCGTTGGACTGATCATCACCAACTGTATCGTGATGGGTCGTGCGGAAGCGTTTGCCATGAAAAATGGCCCAATCGACTCGTTTATTGATGGTATCGGTAACGGTCTCGGATACGGCGCAATCTTGATGGTTGTTGGTTTCATTCGTGAATTGTTTGGATCAGGCTCTGTCTTCGGCATTGAAGTGTTAAGCAAAGTGACTGAAGGCGGTTGGTACTACACCAACGGCTTGATGCTGTTGCCTCCATCGGCATTCTTTATCATTGGCTTCTTAATCTGGGGTATCCGTGCATGGAAGACGGCTCAAGTTGAAGCAGATGAGTTCAAAATTGCGCCAAACACTAAGATGAAGGAGGCTTAAGATGGAGCATTTTATTAGCCTCTTCGTTAAGGCGATTTTTATTGAAAATATGGCGCTCGCATTCTTCTTGGGGATGTGTACATTTTTGGCGCTGTCAAAAGATATTAAAACAGCTGTTGGTCTTGGGATTGCAGTCATTGTGGTTCTCGCAATTACGGTTCCAGTCAACAATTTGATTCTGACTGGACTGTTGCAAGAGGGTGCGTTGACTTGGATCTCTCCGGAGCTTGCCAATGTGGACCTGCGCTTCTTAGGCCTATTGTCATACATCGGGGTCATTGCAGCCTTGGTTCAGATTCTTGAGATGTTTTTGGATAAATACGTTCCAGCGCTCTACAACGCGCTTGGTGTATTCCTGCCATTGATTACGGTGAACTGCGCAATCCTTGGTGCATCTCTCTTTATGGTAGAGCGCGATTACAATTTCGGTGAGTCTGTCGTGTATGGACTTGGCGCAGGTGTGGGTTGGGCTTTGGCGATCACAGCACTTGCAGGTGTTCGTGAAAAATTGAAGTACTCGGATGTACCGGATGGCCTCAAGGGATTGGGTATTACGTTCATTACAGTTGGACTGATGTCACTTGGCTTTATGTCCTTCTCTGGCGTATCACTCTAAGGAGCATAGAACGTGGAAAATATGACCATTATTCTGGGCGTTGTGATGTTTACCGTGGTCGTCATCGGCCTGGTGGCAATCATTCTAGTGGCCCGTTCAAAGCTCGTGTCTTCTGGTGATGTCACGATCACGATCAATGACAATCCAGACCAGAGCATCAAAGTTGCTGCTGGCGGAAAGCTGATGAATACACTGGCGGATGCTGGAATTTATCTGCCATCGGCTTGCGGTGGTGGTGGTTCATGCCAGCAGTGTCGCTGCATCATTAAATCTGGTGGTGGTGACATCCTGCCAACTGAAGCGTCAGCGTTTACCAAAGGTGAAGCCAAAGAAGGATGGCGTTTGTCATGTCAGGTTGCTGTGAAGCAAGACATGAATATTGAAGTTGAACCAGAAC
>CAJXTO010000149.1 GCA_913061245.1 uncultured Oceanospirillales bacterium | reverse complement strand
TGGTGTAGTCCTCCCATCGGACTCGTGATTGCAGGTCCATTGGCGAGAGCTTCCATTGCTTCAGCGGATCGTGAATCCGCATCAAAAACCGTAGTTGCTGCTCCTCATCAGTGATCGAGAACCAGTACTTCACCAAACGAACGCCCGAACGCACGATCATGCGCTCGAATTCAGGCGCATCGGATAGAAATTCGTCGACCTGATCAGAACTCGCAAAGCCCATCACTTTCTCAACACCAGCTCTGTTGTACCAAGAGCGATCGAATAAAACGATCTCACCACCTGAGGGCAAATGATCCACATAGCGCTGGAAGTACCATTGCGTGCGTTCTTTTTCTGTGGGCTTATTCAGCGCTACAACACGACAAATCCGAGGATTCAAACGCTGTGTAATTCGCTTAATGACACCGCCTTTACCAGCCGAATCACGTCCTTCGAACAACACACAAACACGCTCTCCGGTCGCTTCGACCCAGTCTTGTAGCTTGATGAGCTCAAGCTGCAGCTTCAGAAGTTCCTTAAGATAGAGACGACGATCCATCTCAGGTGGGCGAGCCGATTTGTAGACTTCACGGACTTTCTTGGAAATCAGAACATCATCTTCCAGTTCGAGCTCATAGAGCTCATCAAAGATGTCCTCTAACTCAAGTTCTTGCCCTAAATCCTTGCTGTCCGCCATGGTCGACTTCCTCAATCAAAGCGGTACTGCAACATATAAATATTAAGAATATGTGACAAATGCTAAGGGACGCGCAGTCCGGTGACGTCAACGCGAACACCGTGTTCGGTGTTTCCGATTGAAACTTGCGCCCCCATCGATTCTGCAATCAGGCGTACCACATAGAGACCGAGTCCCAAATGCGATCCAGTGGAATCGTTGCGAGTCCCGGAGAACATCTGAAAGGCATCAATACCATCTTGGATCTTGAGAGATGGCCCTTCATTTTCAACCCAAATAGAAACGGCATTGATGTGATCTCGTATCCCGATCGTAATCAAGCCATCATCCGGCGCATAATCTTTAGCGTTATCGAGTAGCTTATCGAGCATCTGCTCGAAACGAAGATCATTCCCTAAAATAACAACCGACTCAGTTGGAATATCAACAGACCATCGACGGTCTGTCACTGTACGCTGGATACTCTCAATGGCATCACGCGTCACTCGAGCCACATCAAACCCATGCTGGTCTTCATCACGCAACGCCTCTTCGAGACTTGCTGCTTCAGTCACCTTCGCAAGCGTTGATTCGAGTTTCTGAATCCCTCGTTCTGCTGTTGCGCGTAATCGAGCTTGCTGATCTGGGTCTTTTTCGTCAGACAACAGCTCCAAACTCGTTTGCACAGTACTCATTGGATTACTCAATTCATGGCGTAAGGTTCTTGGAATCCGTTCAAGAAACGCGGTGTAACGCGACAGATCTCTGAGTACCTGTTGCACATCGCGACTCAGTTCCCCAACTTCATCAGACGTTGTTGCATCAGTAAGATACGGCTCACTCGAGAAACGCCCACGCGTATCCAAATAGGATTTCAACTCCCGGCGTAATCGAGTAATTCGCTCTGCAAGTCGCCCGGAATACACTGACAAACCCAAAATCAATAGACCAAGAACCCCAAGGGTCTGCCAGGCAAGTGTGACCAGTGCCTGTTGTGCTGTGCCGACAATTTCACTCGTTGGCGCTGCGATCAAAACCGAATAACGCCCAGTCTCTGTGGTTAAAGGTACATTCACTCGAATATCTTGGTCGGTGACCACTGCACCCGTTTGCCATGCATCCGATGTCAACAAGGATGGCATGTCATCCGGTGCTGTTGTTTTAGCCATCACAAGGCCATCTGAATCAATCACCATGATTTGACGAGTCTCACCCGCCAAACGCCTCGCTAACTGCTGTAACCTGGCATTCAACGGCTCAATCGTGAACTGATAACGTCTCTCGAGTGGCTCAATCCAGTTATGGTCGAATTGAACAAGGTCGATCTGTCGCCCCTCGACCTGAGATACCGGCATGTCCCACTCAAGCCGATATCCGCCTGAAAATTCCCACCAATACGCACGCACGCGTAAGCTGGTATTCAATGGCAACGGCTCACTTGTGACGTCTGCATCAAAAGCGCCAGAGGCCTCGGCAGCTAAAATGATATTGGTCGCTGATGATCTGTCGGTGAATCGAAGTCGAACTGCGTCAAATGGCACCGCCTCGGTACGGCCAAATAAAGGTTCACGATAAAATCGAGTCGTATCTCTGACCTCAAGCGCAAAAGCGAGCCGATCATCGAATTGCCCGATCTTTAGAGAAATACGGTCGTCGGCCAGGGCATCAGGAGCATCAGGCCACTCATCAAAAAATCCGTCGAGCACAGGCAGTCGACGCATGGGTTCTGGTGCAAGACGCAATCCTGGTTGCTTATCGATGCGCTTGAGCGCATCAAGTTCAGGTTTGAGGCTCTCCGCTAGAACGCGTAAAGCTTCAGACTGCGCCTCGGTGGCAAAGTGCTGAAGCTTTTGGAATGTTTGATACCCAAGCCAGGGGACCAACGCGAACACAGGAACAAACAAAAACAGCTTGATCCGTAAACTCAGTTTCATCCAGGCGGAGACTCCCAACGATATCCGGTCCCATACACATTAATTAACGCATCAAATGACTGATCGATGAGTTTGAGCTTCCGCCGAATGTGCTTAATGTGTGTGCTTAAGGTGTTATTCGTCACGACGGTCTGGCGGGTCCGCTCAGCCAACTGATCGTAGGTCAAAACAGCTCCTTCAGCCCGCATCAGCGCCTCAAGAATCGCAAGCTCAGTCACAGTCAAACTGACAGGCTCTCCATGATAGGAGACCTGAGCACGATCCGGATCCACGATCAAACCGCCATCAGTTAGTACAGTGTCCATTCCATTGCGCGCACGGTTGGCACGCTTTAAGACCGCAGCCACCTTTTCAACCAACAACGCTGTTGAAATTGGTTTCGTGAGATAATCCCAAGCACCCAACCGCAGCCCGAAGATTTGATCAATTTCATCAGTACGACTTGTTAAAAAAATGACCGGTAAGCCGGGATAGCGATCTAATAGCCACTGACAAATCCCAAATCCTGCATCAGGATCACGACCCAAATGAATATCAAGCAGAACCAAACTTGGTTGCCCAGATAGAGCGTGCTGAATCTCATCAGCTGACTCATAACCTGACACCGTAAAACCCTTTTTACTGAGTGCATAGGAGTAATTCGCTAACTGATCGACGTCATCTTCGACCACCACAATATGTGAATTCATCGCGCCTCCTGTTAACTCAAATGCCAGCTGTTCTCTTGCCCGTAGCGTCACCATACCGCGTTTTTGGCTCGAGATGATATTCGGCGTTGTCTCGCTTAATTTCCATGATGATCTGACAGACTGCATCGCTTTGCTCTCCTACCGTCTCCACACGAACGACTCGCATTGCTTGATTATCAAAAGGAACGAGGGGTGCATCGACACCCCTTAATTCATCAACGTACGGAATAAAGACCTTCACTTGTTTTCTTCCCATCAAAGCTGAGTTGAATGTCGACTCGACGGTCCA
>CAJXTO010000148.1 GCA_913061245.1 uncultured Oceanospirillales bacterium | reverse complement strand
GCGAGCTTTTGAGCGATTGTCAGATCCTTTGACTCTCGGACGATTAAAGACTTTATTTCTGTCGTTGTTTGCGTCATATCGATCCTTAAGGGTGTGGGTGATAAGTGAGCCCTTTCCGCCACAGCGCGAAAGCCTCACGATAAATTCCGCCAAGTACTAAAAATGTTTGCGGCCAAATTCCTAGAAATAAAGGTTTCAGTGATCGCCCATCATAGGGTTTGAGGTCAAGCGTGATACCTGCTTCAAACATGATGTCGTCTGCCTCGACGTCCTGAAGACCTAAATAAATTGTGGTTCGCGAGTTCTCGGGCCATTCAACCCGCGTAACATAGCGTTGCGTTGTTGGGTTGAATGGTGAGACATGAAATGTCTTGTCGAACCAGTAATCTTGTCCTGAGGCAACCTTTTCATAGGGAATAACGTATCTGTGTATTTCATTCCAGGGTGTATTTGATACTTCGTAAATCAATGCAGCCGGTGCGCCATCAGATTGGTGCAAAAAATAGACTGATAACGGATTAAATCCGACACCAAAACAATGTGGATTTGTGAGTAACTTAACCGCGCCTGAGACATCGATATCGTGATGCTTTCTTACCAATGCTCTTGCGGCTTCGCCACTCGGGCGAAGATCGTCACAGAGGTGGCGTTTTGTTTTAAAACTCAACAGGCCGCGGCGGTTGATCCGAAGTAGGGCGTCTTTAAAGTCATCCAGTCGATCAAGATCAAGAAAAAGCATGGCTGAACGGTATCTGAATCGATGTTCTTTAGGCCTCAGTCTTGTGTGCCAGGTGGAACCGCGACCGGACGCGTGCACTATTTCTGTCATTTCAAGCATGGATTCCCAAAGTCAATTGGATCGCTTCAGCCGCTTTTTCACCGGATACGACGCCATCCTCATGGAAGCCATTTCGACACCACGCGCCGGCAACAGTGATTTTTGATCCGGAATTCATCGTATCAATCTGTGCCTGAATGGCGAGTGATTCAGGGCCAAATTGAGGGTGAGCGTAAGTCCAGCGACCAAGAATAGTGTCAGGATTGATCTGCTTCGTATTGTTCAGAGTGACAAAAAACTGGTGCGGTCCGGTGAGATTCTGAAGTCGGTTCATATCATAGGTTACAACCGCACCGACCCCTGCTGGCGTGGCTTGTATTTGATAATTCCAGCTTGCCCAAGCTCTATGGCTTTTTGGCATTTGTGAGCGATCAGTATGCAGTACGACTTCATTATCAGCATAGGGGATGCCTTTAAGAAGCGACTTAAGTGCATTCTCTGAATCATCAAGTAAGGCCAATGACTGATCACTGTGTGATGCCAGCACAACGGCATCGAAAGTCTCTAAGTTGCCATTTGCAATAACTTCAACGCCTTGCGAGGTCTGTCGGACTGAGGTGACTTTCGTTTCTAGCCGTATCCGCTCGCTAAATCCCGCGGTTAATGGAGCAATGTAGGTTCGTGACCCACCCGGGAGCGTATACCACTGTGGTCGATCAGTGACTGAGAGGAGGCCGTGGTTTTTAAAGAAGCGGATAAAAAACAGGGCGGGCATCTGGTTTACATCATTTAGGTCGGATGACCATATTGCGGCCGCCATAGGGAGCAAATAATGCGAATGAAATAAATCACATAGCGATAGTTTTTTAAGATAATTCTGAAGCGTTATCGAGGCATCAATCCGATTGTTAGCTAGATCGTCAATCGCCGTCTTGTTAAACGTTACGATGTCTAAAAGGAAGCGAATGTAACTTGGCGAGAGCAGGCGGTGACGCTGCGCAAAGAGTGTAGATAAGTTTGTGCCTGCGTACTCGATACCGGTTGTCTCTGACATGACGCTAAAACTCATGTCTGTGTCTTGGTGAGATAAGCCAATTTCATTCAATAGATTCAGAAAGCGCGGATAGGTCCACTCATTAAAAACAATGAACCCAGTATCAACCGCATATGTTTGACCATCGAGGGTGACATCGACCGTATGGGTATGGCCGCCTATCCAGTCGTTTTGTTCAAAAACGGTGATATCGACATCTTTATGGAGTCTGTACGCGGCTGTGAGTCCAGAGATTCCAGAACCGATAATGGCGACGCGTGGTCTGGTTTGGCTATTCATGCTTTGAGGTCCTTAAACGCATCAATCGCGCGTTGCCGTGATGATTTGAGATCGACGATGGGGTCGACATAGCCATTAGGAACTGATGCAAGCCACGGCGCATGGCGCTTTACCTTGGGCAGATCTGCGAGCTGAGGGATGTAGTGACAGATGTAAACACCCTCGGGATCATGGGTCTCACCTTGACTGACTGGATTAAATACTCGGAAGTAGGGAGCTGCATCGGTACCGGTCGACGCACTCCACTGCCACCCACCATTATTCGCGCCAAGGTCAGAATCGACGAGGTATCGCATAAAGTGAGCCTCACCAATGCGCCAGTCGCAGAGTAAATTTTTGGTCAGAAACTGTGCAACAATCATTCGGACGCGATTATGCATCCATCCGGTTGCTTTTAGCTCTCGCATACCTGCATCGACGATAGGAATTCCTGTGAGTCCATTTTTCCATGCATCGATCTCAGCGGCATTATTCCGCCACGGTAACGCTTCTGTCTCGGGACGAAATGCCTTGTTTTTCGAAAGCCTCGGGAAGCCTACGAGTAAATGCTGATAAAAATCCCGCCATATCAGCTCGTTGATCCAAGAAAAAGCACCTTCTGGAAAATCCCAAATCGGGCGCCTCATCGCGTCTTCAGCAGCCTGAATACATTGTCTTGGTGACAGAAGTCCTCGTGCGAGTGCTGCTGATAGGCGACTTGTTCCCTGAATTGATGGCTGGTTACGTGAGGCGTCGTACTGTATGAGCTTTGTTTCGGTAAAGGCCTCTAAATCATTTAATGCCTGACGCTCATTTGTTGCAAAGGCAGCCAAATCGGATTCAGATGAGTCGGCCAAACTTGTCCAAGATAATGGTGTTGTTTTCGGTCTATTCGATCTCGGTGGTCGATATGGCGCGTGATTACTTTCGCGATAAACAGAAAGCCATCTTTTCTTAAACGGGCTAAATACGGAGTAGAAACGGTTATCACCGGTTAGCACGGTACTTGGCTGTAAGATGACGCGGTCTACAAAACTATGAACGTTAACGTGAGCCAACTCCGTGGCGATCTCGTGATCCCGCATGCGCTCATTCCACTGATATTCCTGATTGAAGTAGAGGTCAGTAACATGCTCGCGTTCGCAATAGGCTTTGATCCATTGAGCCTGGTGGGCGTAATCTGGAAGTCGGATGACTTGAAGTTGCACACCACGTTCGGCCAATTCAAGTGCGAGGCTTTTGAGAAGTTGCTCGGTGTAGTACAGACGATTGGCGCCGTATCCAAAGGATTTCCACTCATCATCTGCCGTTAGAAAAATGGCATCAACCTGAATCGTTGAGTCACAATCCATTGCGGCACTGACAGCAGCGTTATCGCTAACGCGGAGGTCATCGCGGAACCAAATGAGACGATGTTGCATACTTCTCCTCAATTGCATCTTGCAAAGAATGTTATGCCATCGTCCGAGCCGGCCATATGCATGAAGTTTCGCCCACGCGGTTGGCAAACGCAATGGACTCTGCCACTCTGTTCAC
>CAJXTO010000147.1 GCA_913061245.1 uncultured Oceanospirillales bacterium | reverse complement strand
GGAAGTGACCCATTCGAGATATAGGCCTCGCTCACCGACGCCTTGACTTGCGAGGCCATCGAGATGGCTTCAGAGACCTTCGCGCGGGTCGCGTAGTCTTGATAAGCAGGAATTGCCACCACCGCCAAGATGCCGACGATCGCAACAACAATCATTAATTCAATTAGTGTAAATCCACGTTGGACTGTATTCATCGTGTGTCTCCTTTGTTTGTTCACGACCCACGGACTGTAGTTGCAAATCAACGCGACAGATCGATGCACTGGTCATCAGTCCAATACCAACCCGCAGCTGATTTACAAAGCTACAGTCCCCGCATGGATGAACAAGACACACTCGATATTGCTGCCCACTGCGGGCTTCCCTGGATTGATCTCTCGCTGGTTGATCCTCATCGCATTGAGTCAACAGAGACTGGTCCTGTCATTCAGTTGAACGCGTATTTAAAACTTCCTCTGATATCGAGAGCCGATACCTTAGGGCACCTCATGCCGAACCAGGTGCTGGCGATGTCCGACCAAGAGCATATCGATCGTTTTACTGTGCGCGGAGACGATCCTGATCAATTGGAATTTGAAGACTCAACACACGATGAACATGAGCTGACACAAGCGCCCCTCGTGAGATATTCACGACACGTATTAACAGATGCCATTCAGAAAGGCGCATCCGATATCCACATCAGTCCAACCGCTTCTGGCTACGAGATATTTCTGAGAATCGATGGTTTTTTGGTCAGACAGCCTAGCGCTCCACAGCAACTCGAGCGTCGTTTGATCGCGCGCATCAAAGTGATGGCCAATCTAGATCTGACTGAGTCGGGGACGGCCCAGGATGGATCTCTCATCGTGACCGATGCGCAACAGCAACGTCGCCGATTTCGTGTTGCGATCCTACCTTCCTTGCACGGCGAGAAAGCAGTACTTCGTTTAGTCGGACACGCTTCAAGCATTCCACCCATTTCTGGACTCGGACTCACCGATCAGCAGGCAAAAGAAATCACAAAAGCACTCAACGCAACCCAAGGGCTCATTCTCATTACAGGCCCAACAGGATCCGGTAAATCCGTCACACTCGCTCGGATGTTATTGGATCTTGCGCGCGAAGATCGCCATGTCGCAACGGTCGAGGATCCAATCGAATTCGAACTCCCGAACGTTCACCAAGTACAACTGAATCGAGCACGTCATCTCGATTTTCCAAAAAGCCTTCGCGCATTACTAAGACAAGACCCCGACGTTCTGATGATCGGGGAAATTCGTGATCGAGAAACAGCGGAAATCGCGATTCAAGCATCCGAAACAGGCCATTTGGTGCTTGCAACTCTCCACACCAAGCGCGCCCAAGATGTGCCAAATCGCTTATCGCACTTCGGTATTACCGCGGATGCCTTTGATGCCTGCGTACGACTCGTGATTTCGCAACGCTTAATCCGAACGCTCTGTTTGATTTGTGAAGGCAGCGGGTGCAGTGAATGCAATCAAGGCTTCAGAGGTCGCGCGGGCCTCTTTGAGTTCTGGCACCCAGGAGACCCTATTAGAGATGCAAGATTTGATTATTACGCATCGGTCACACACCACCTCACGCGATGCGCAACCAAAGAAAAGGAAATCCAACGTGTTCTCGGATATCTCCCTGATCCAACTCCCGAAACCCACCTCCACTGAAACAGAAATCCTGAGTTTATGGGCACCGCTCATCTCATCAGGTCTCACTGTGACTGA
This sequence comes from uncultured Oceanospirillales bacterium, assembly GCA_913061245.1. Lineage (GTDB taxonomy): Bacteria > Pseudomonadota > Gammaproteobacteria > Pseudomonadales > Litorivicinaceae > HIMB30. The sequence goes on along the minus strand of CAJXTO010000147.1, from coordinate 1,935 downwards.
ATCAATTCAGCTATTGGCTGATGGTGCTGAGCGTGAGGGTGATCAAATTGGCTTTCGGCAAGTATTAAACGCGCTTGGTAAGGGACAGAGTCTCTATTCAGCACTTTATGAGTCACGCCTGCCAATCTCGGAATCTGTTCTCAGAGGAATCAAAAGTGCAGAACTATCGGGAACGCTTGGATCGATGCTGACGCGCGCATCCGAAAATGCCGAGTCGATTCGGGCCATGCGCTCGAAGGCTTGGGAAGCTGCTCGGTATCCACTCATCATCGGTTGCCTTGCCCTTCTCATTATTACTGGACTCATTATCTCTATCGTGCCCAAGTTCGAAGCGTTGTATGGGCGTATGGATTCAGAACTCCCCCAAGCAACCGAATTCCTTCTTGCTCTGTCTGATTTATTGCAACACCACGGCATCATGACCGCAGCATGCATCCTCATCATGGCTGTATTTTTACGCTTTGCATTGAAATCGAATCCAGGCCAACGAATCGCTGACTGGGTTCTGAATCGACTACCGATCATTTCAACACTCAGACAAGAACTCTTTTCACACCGAGTGATATCGACTCTCGAGCTTTTGGTTGGATCGGGTGTGGTGTTACCTGATGCATTGAAGGCAAGTGCCGAAATCATCCCCTCTTCTTCATATCAGGCGTCTCTCATTGAAGCCTCAAAACGTATCCGTCAGGGCCAACGATCAGATCTCGCACTCAGTCAGTCTCAGCTCGCTCCACTGATGCGGCAGCTATGGACGATTGGCGTTCGCTCGGGACGACTGACAGAATTCTTGAGCATCGGTAGGCACGTCCTAGGTGATCGACTCAATCAGCGATTAACGATTCTCACAAGCTTCCTTGAACCCACCTTAATGGCCGCACTTGGATTGCTCACGGGTGGCGTCATGCTTGCCCTCTACCAACCGATTTTCTCACTCGGAGATGCGCTCTGATGCTATGGCTTCTGATCCCATTACTTGCTGTCCTAATCATCATGCAAACCACACAATTGCCGCGCGCAATCGTGCATTCTGCGATCACTGAGTATCGATTTTTTATACGCGAGCCAGCCTATCCCAAGCGCTTATCAACTCGGGAGACCGTGGGCTTAGTGATCACATGGCTGCTTCTTTCCACTATTCCTCTGTCACTTGAGCAGCCACTTCTATGGCAGGCAATGACGCTCGTTCTCACGGCCGCACTATTAACTGGCGCAATGATCGACTACAGAACGGGATTACTGCCGTTTAAGGTATCAAGCATTGTTGGTATTTCTGCGTTGCTGTACACATCCATCAACGCGCCTTTTGAGATGACGGTCCATCTCATTACGGCACTTGGTGTTGCTACAACACTTTGTCTGATCAATGGCCTGAGCCAACGGCTTTGGCAAATCACGCCGTTAGGTGGCGGGGATATCGCCCTGCTTGCAGCTTTGGGTCTCTGTTTTCAACTGTCAGAGATTGCTGCCATTATCTGGATCGCTTCAATCACTGGTCTCGTTGAATCTCGAATCAAACGACGCTCAATGATTCGCTTCGGACCACATTTGGCATTGGCTACCTTGTGTTGTTGGCACCTAAAAGTCATCCTTTAACAAAGGAGATCAATTTGAGAACACCTGTCTACGGACTCACAGGCGGTATTGCCAGCGGTAAGAGCACGGTACTCGAGCAATTTGCCGTACTTGGCATCGACACCCTCGACACAGATCAGCTCGCACGTGATGTGATCGCAAAGGGGACTCCAGGCGCTTTAGCATTAGAAGCCGCAATTGGATCGGAGTACTTTTCGAATGGAAGCTTGGATCGTGCACTTTTACGATCACAGATGTACGAATCTTCTGAGCTCAAACAAACCGTTGAATCGATCATCCACCCACTCGTTCGCGACGCTGTGAAGCAATGGCTCAATCAAGAAGTATCTTCATCGTATC
>CAJXTO010000146.1 GCA_913061245.1 uncultured Oceanospirillales bacterium | reverse complement strand
TGGCAGATTCAGGGTCGATTGAGATTCATGCTGATGAAAGCGTTGTCGATTTGGTTCGCGCGCATCCACACGATGTATTAACACTTCGTCAGCACACGCTGGGCTTTGTGAGTCAGTTTTTACGAGTAATTCCACGTGTCTCAACCTGGGATTTGGTCAGTGATCCTCTGAAGCGACAGGGTGTCGATGTCTCTGAAATTGAGGATCGTGTCGCGCATATGTTACGGCGACTGAATCTCCCTGAATCACTGTGGAATCTTGCGCCGGCAACCTTCTCAGGGGGTGAGCAACAGCGCGTCAATATTGCTAGAAGCTTGATCATTGATTACCCCATTGTGTTGCTTGATGAGCCAACGGCATCGCTGGATGCCGCGAATCGAGATGTTGTGGCTGGACTGATCGCCGACGCTCGTGCTCGCGGAGCAGCTTTAGTTGGCATATTTCACGATGACTCGTTGCGAAGTCATGTGGCAGATCGATTAATTCATTTGGAGCCTGTGGCATGAGCTTGACGATTTCTGGAAAGCAGATACTGATTGATGGCGTTTTCCAACCTGCAACAATTGTGATTGATGATGGAATCATCACCTCGATCACACATGAATTACAGACCGGCCCTCAGATCGTCGAGGCGGGTGAGCGGTATGTCATTCCAGGTTTGGTTGAGCTTCATACCGATAATCACGAGAAATATTTTGAACCACGTCCGGGTGTGAATTGGCCCCACATGGACGCGCTGGTCGCTCATGATGCGCAACTTGCGACTGCTGGAATCACGACTGTGTTTGATGCGATTGCGATCGGTTACGGCGTGGGTGCATCAAATGCGAATCGTGAGCGAATCGCTGCTCAGTCAATCAATACGCTACTCGATATTCGTCATCAAGGCGTGTTCCGCGTCGACCACCATATTCATTTACGGTGTGAATGCTCGTGCGAAGGGACCGATGCGTATTTTGAGCCTTGGGCGGGTGTCGATGGTGTTGACCTCGTATCTTTGATGGATCATGCGCCGGGTCAACGTCAGTTTGCGTCCATAGACAAATATATTGAGTACTACAAAAAGAAGTATGGCTATACCGATGAGGCTCTTAAAAAAGTGATGGATGATCACTTGGCTGCCTCTGAAGCATTCTCTGATTTGAATCGACAGGCGATTGCAGCCTTATGTCGGGAACATGATATCGCGCTCGCATCACATGATGACGCGACTCTCGCTCATGTCGAAGAATCAGAAAGCCTTGGATGCTCATTGGCCGAATTTCCAACGACCTTGGAAGCTGGTGAAGCGTGCCATGAACGAGGGCTTCTTGTCATGATGGGAGCTCCTAATGTGATTCGGGGTGGATCGCATTCTGGAAACGTCGCCGCCAAAGACTTTGCGTCACGCGGTTGGCTCGATGTGTTGTCATCGGATTATTATCCGACTGCATTACTTCCGGCAGCGGTAAAACTAACTGACGCAGATATTGGAATGAGCCTCGGTGACGCCATTGCCACGGTGACAGAAAACCCTGCGAAGGCTGCTCACTTTCATGATCGTGGTCGTTTAGCTGAAGGGCTCCGAGGTGATGTTGTACTCTTCTCGCTTGATCAGCACGGGGTTCGCGTATCTGAAACCTATGTTGCCGGGCGGCGGGTGTTTTAGTGAAGCCGACTTATTTTTACCTGTGCGCACCCTCTGGAGCAGGTAAAAATGCATTGTTATCTGCATTACAAGAGTTTGATTCAGCACCTTACGTCGTTCGCAGAACAATAACTCGCGAAGCCGATGTAACCGAGGCGTCTGAATCTGTCACCGAGGATGAATTTGAGCGACTGAAAGGCTCTGGGGCATTTGCTTTGGATTGGTCAGCAAATGGTTTGTGTTACGGAATTCGTACAGATGAGCTCGCTCAAGCGGAGCGCGTCATCATCAACGGTTCGCGCGCGTACTGGCCAGATGCCAAGCTACGCATTCCTGCGCTACTACTGGTCACGATCGAAGTGCCTGAACCGCTTCTGAAAGAGCGTCTCATTGCACGCGGTCGTGAGTCAGAATTTGAAATTTATGCGCGCCTGAAACGAAATCGCGAATTAGCAAAAACGCTGAAGGCAGATGAGCCATTTTGCACGTTGGTTAATGATCGAACGCCACGAGAGATGGCGATCGACTTCATGGAGGCGATCGCGTGTATATCCGACTGACCGGTACCGGAAATGCTCCGCAGATCCCTGTTTATGGCTGCCATTGCATCAGTTGTGCCCGCGCACGAGTGGATGAAAATTTCAGACGCCGACCAGCTTCAGCAGAGATTCAAACAGCGTCTGGTCGTTTTCTTCTGGATGCTGGCCGAACTGATCTCGCGGAATGGGTTGATCCCAAAACACTGCAAGGTGTGATACTGACGCACTATCACATGGACCATGTTGCAGGATTGTTTCATCTGAGGTGGGGAGTTTGTAATCCGATTCCTGTGTATGGCCCTGCTGACCCCAATGGATGCGATGATTTACATGATCACCCGGGATGTTTGGACTTTTCACACACGCTTGAAGCCTATCGCGAGCGAAAGTTGTGTGATGAATTGTCTGTGATTCCGGTTCCGATCAAACACTCCAAAATGACATATGGCTACGTCATCAAAGGGCGGCGTGAAGCGATAGCCTATCTGAGCGACTGCGACGGTATTGGTCCTGAGAGTGCCGCAATGATTCGTGAAGCAAAACCCAAGGCAGTGATTGTTGATTGCAGCTTCCCGCCTGGGGCTGGGAGAAATCATTTAAGTCTCGATCGAGCGATTCCACTGCAGGAGGAGCTTGGCGCACAGTGGCTGTATTTAACGCATATCGGTCATGATCTCGACAATCATTTAATGGCGTACCCGCTCCCGCAGGATGGCCCTGTTCTGGTCGCCCGCGATGGGCTCACTTTGAACATCGACTAAAGGTCGAGAGCTCGTAACACAACTGTCATTATTTGTTCATCTAACCGTCGTCAGTGGTTCATACACTAAAAAAAATTGTAAAGGATGACCGCATGTCAATGGCAGAACTTAACCGCAGCCAAGGTTTTTCAGTCCGCTTAGCAACTACCCCTGAAGAAATTGAAAAGACACAACGTCTTCGCTACGACGTGTTTGCGGGTGAGATGGGTGCACAGGTTCACACAACAAAACCTGGTGTCGAATCGGATGATTTTGACCCTTACTGTGAGCACCTGCTGGTTGAAGAACTTGAGACTGGTCGGATCGTGGCCTCGACACGGTTACTTCGAAAAGACGCCGCTAAAACGATCGGGCGTTTTTACTCAGAGTCAGAGTTTTCAGCTGGTTTCATCGGAAGTCTCGACGGTGAAGTGGTCGAATTAGGACGTACCTGCGTTCATGTCGATTTCCGTTCGGGCGGCGGCATCATGCTGTTGTGGAGCGGTATTGCTCAATTGATGAAGCGATGGGATATCGATTATCTGCTTGGATGCGCGAGCGTTCCGTGTCGTGATGACGGGCAGCTTGTGCAAACATTGATGAGTGGATTGCGCACCAAGCATCTGAGTCCAGAAACGCTGCGGGCAGAACCTCGTGTCCCGGTTGCTGCACTCTCTGGAAAAGAAGTGGATGGTGCGATCATGCCGCCTCTTTTAAAAGCGTATTTGCGGTTAGGTGCATGGGTCTGTGGTGAACCAAGTTTGGATGAAGAATTTGGTGTTGCGGATTTGATGGTGCTTTTGGATATGCGCCAACTAAACCATCGCTATTTCAAACATTTCTTGGGTCG
>CAJXTO010000145.1 GCA_913061245.1 uncultured Oceanospirillales bacterium | reverse complement strand
AAAAGCCAGCGGTTGCCGTATTGCTCCCAAAGGGTACTTTGAAAGACTCAAACGCTTAATTGGATAAACTGTGATTCAACGCTTTTCACTTTGGAAGACGATCGTTGTGGTCGTCTCCCTCATCCTCGGTACGCTGTATGGCTTACCTAATGGTTTTCCGGATGACCCGGCTGTGCAAATCACGTCAAATCGCTCGACGGAAGTCTTGGGTGAATTAGACGTCATTCGGGCTGAGGATGCACTGAGAAATGCGGGGATCACACCCATTGCTCGAGATTTCGAGGGTGCCCAAGCACTCATTCGTTTTGACTCCGTTGAAACTCAAATCAAAGCAAAGAGCGTGATTCAGGCGGCGCTCGGTTCAGACTTTATTGTCGCGTTGAATCTTGCGCCAACCACTCCTGAATGGCTTCAGTCCATCGGAGCGAACCCTATGAAACTGGGACTCGACCTCCGTGGTGGTGTGCACTTTTTAATGGAAGTGGATCTTGAGGCGGCTGTATCGCAACGTCTCGATGCCTATGGCTCTGAGATCAAGCAGATGCTTCGCCAAGAGCGGATCCGTTTTCGTTCTGTCGACGTCAAACCCGGCGGTGAAATCGAAATCCGATTCTTAAATGAAGAGACACGTGCTCAAGGTGTGGAGCGTATTCGCTCTGAGTATTCAGGAGTCTTCGCGTATCGTGAAGAAGACCGTGACGGGGCAGCGTTTACAAACTTGCTACTCGCGGAAGGTGAGCAGACGAATATTGAAGATTATGCGGTCAGTCAAAACCTGACGACGTTGCGTAATCGTGTCAATGAACTGGGTGTATCTGAGCCGTTGGTGCAGCGCCAAGGTCGTAATCGGATCGTTGTTGAGTTGCCAGGTGTGCAAGATACCGCGACCGCTAAACGCGTTCTTGGAGCAACAGCGAATCTTGAGTTCAGATTAGAAGCCTTACCGGACACGCCGGTCCGTGAGACACAGCAATTTAAATTCCGCGCGAACGAGCGAGTCGCGCAACTCGAGCGCGATATCATCACGACCGGTAATTCTGTGAGTGATGCACGATCGAGCTTTGATGAAAATGGCATGCCTCAGGTCAATATCAACCTCGATGCATCTGGTGGTCGCCGGATGGCTGATGTCACTAAAACATCTGTAGGTCGCCGCATGGCTGTGATCTTCATTGAGTCACGGACCCGTAATGAGGTGGATCGCCAGACTGGTGAGATCAAGCAGATCCGGTACAAGGAGCAGGGCATCATCTCACTGGCAACGATTCAGGCGGTGCTCGGTAATCAGTTCCGTATCACTGGATTGGATAACTCGCGTGAAGCGTCTGAACTGGCTTTGCTACTTCGTGCAGGCGCGCTTGCTGCACCCATCTACTTTGTTGAAGAACGCACCATTGGTCCAAGCCTCGGTGCTGAAAACATTGAGCGTGGTTTGAATTCAGTGATCATCGGATTTGTATTGGTCATGGCATTTATGATCGCGTTTTACCGTGCGTTTGGTGTGATCGCTAACGTTGCATTGGCTGTGAACTTGGTGCTTTTGATCGCGATCATGAGTTTATTCCAAGCCGTTCTGACATTGCCTGGTATCGCCGGTATTGTCTTAACAGTCGGTATGGCTGTTGATGCGAATGTTTTGATTTTCTCGCGAATCCGAGAAGAACGGATGCGTGGACTCGCTGACCCTCAAGCGATCCGTGTCGGTTTCGAGCGAGCGTTTGTCACGATTCTAGATTCGAACATCACAACGTTGCTGGTTGCGATTATTTTGGCCGGAATTGGGTCAGGACCTGTGAAAGGGTTTGCGATTACCTTGGCGATTGGTATCTGTACCTCACTCTTCACGGCAACACTCGTGACACGGTTATTGGTTGAAGGCCTCTTTGGGCATCGTCACCTTCCTAAGTGGGCTCTGTAATTATGCGTATGGCGACTCCTTCAATTAATTTTATGGCGGGCCGGCAAATCGCGGGCCTCATTTCGATCGTTGCAGTTGTGGCGTCGATTGCCTTACTGGCGATAAATGGTTTGAGTTTTGGTCTCGACTTCACTGGTGGTTCACTAGTAGAGCTCGAATTCGCTGAGGCGCCTGCCCTTGAGTCAGTGCGTGAAATTTTAGTTAATTCCGGATTCCCAGATGCAGTCGTCCAAGCCTTTGGGGCGCCGACTGACGTTGTCATACGATTGGCGCAAGACAATGCGCCGAAGGCAGGTGATGACGTCATTGCAGCTTTACAAGCCGCTGGCTTCGAAGTGGAGTTACTCCGCTCTGAGTTTGTGGGTTCCGCTGTTGGTGAAGAACTGAGAGAGCAAGGTGGTCTCGGTCTCTTGCTTGCGCTCGGTATTGTGATGCTCTACGTCGCGTTCCGTTTCCAGTTCAAATTTTCTGTAGGAGCGGTCGTTGCACTGGTTCACGATGTATTGATCGTTCTGGGTCTCTTCGCGCTCTTTGGTCTTGATTTCGATCTGACTGTCTTGGCTGCGGTTCTCGCTGTGATCGGTTACTCGCTGAACGACTCAATTGTTGTTTCTGACCGGATCCGTGAGAATTTCCGGATCATGCGGACCAACGATCCGCTCAAAGTCATGAACGACTCAATCAACCAAACGCTCAGCCGAACACTGGCGACATCGATGACGACTTTATTGGTGTTATTGGCGTTACTGTTCTTGGGTGGTGAACTGATTCATAACTTCGCGCTTGCCTTAACCATCGGTGTGGCAGTGGGCACGTACTCATCGATCTATGTCGTCACCGCGACGCTTCTTCTGATGAATATTTCCCGGGATGACCTGTTGGTTCCTGAGAAAGAGCAAGAGATCGACGATCGTCCTTAGGGTCCGAGGCGTTAGCAAAATTGTCAGGCGCGCCCCGCGGACCATTCAAATGCTTACTCATCACCGGTAAACATGTGTCCAGTGGAATGGACAAAGATTCATGTGTCCATTTAGTAGTTGGACAGGAAGTCACGGTCTGAACCAATCGTATCGGGTGGACTAATCTGTCATTCATTCGACCGATAATGCACCGCTATCCCTTGCCTTTTTAGGAATTTACGATTCAAAGGCTTCTGAACACCCGAATACAGGGTGGCAAAAATTGGCCGTTTTCGTAAAAGTTCCTATCTTTTTTATTAGACATTAGTCTAATACGCGCTAAGAAAATTTGGACAAACTTCAGGCAAAAAATGAGACGGCGAATCGGGATCCGAAAATCATCGTTCAAACTTTACTCAACCACTTTGACGAGAAGGCCAAAATCGGCCTGCAGAAAAGGATAAATAACCAATTGATTTATAACGATTTATTTATCCTTTTTTCCAGGTGGAAAAATCGTCCTGGAAAACAGCCGAAAAACACACGACGAAATTTCGCTCAAAAAGTTCCGTCAATTTCGAAAAAAATTTATTTTCACGTGACACAAGGAGCCTTGTTTCATGCCAACACTTAGATTGGGCGTGGTTGTTCAATCGTGACGGTTTGGTTACCGTATGTGCCGTGGAAATCCATTTGGATGACACGCCTCGGTAGGGCTAGCTTACCTACCTCTGGGGTAACCCAGACAAAAGAGGATACTTAAGTAACCTTTAAAACTTTTAATGAGGGAATCTCAAATGAAGAAAATTATTGCTGCTGCAGTTGCAACTGCATTCGTAGCGCCAGCGTTCGCTGCTGACGTGACGATTTCTGGTTCAGTCGAAATGTCACATGTAGACAAAGCGTCGTCTTGGTCAACTAACAACTACTTCAACACTACGACTGTCGATTCAGACTCTGTCGTCACTATCA
>CAJXTO010000144.1 GCA_913061245.1 uncultured Oceanospirillales bacterium | reverse complement strand
TCGGATAATTGCGCTTTCCACTCTGCATCCGATTTTTTTACCTTTTTTTGTGTATTCACAACTTGAACTCCGCTTGGAAACCAATATCTTCTCTTTGACCCAAACTGCCTTAAGGAGAGGCTGACATGTTACGGATAGCATTGTTTCTTTTAACCAACTTAGCCATTGTGATTGTCGCAAGCATCACCCTAAGCCTTTTGGGCTTTGAAGGATATTTGGCAGCAAATGGTGTGGATTTAAACCTCTCTAGCCTTTTGGTGTTCTGTTTTGTATTTGGCATGGCAGGAAGCGTCGTCAGCCTCCTTCTCTCAAAAACGATGGCGAAGATGGGTACAGGTACCCAAATCATTCAGCAACCGCGTAACGCGGATGAAAAGTGGTTAATGGAAACAGTCGCGGAACTCGCCAAAGACGCAGGAATTGGAATGCCCGAAGTTGGAATTTTCCAAAGCCAAACAAGTAACGCATTTGCGACTGGATGGGATCGCAATAACGCACTCGTGGCTGTGAGTACTGGCCTACTGAGCCGGTTCAGTCGTGATGAGGCAAAAGCTGTGATGGCTCATGAGATCGGTCACGTCGCAAATGGTGACATGATCACTCTGGCCTTGATCCAAGGCGTGGTGAATACCTTCGTCATGTTTTTCTCTCGTATCATCGGTCACACCATCGATCGCGCAGTGTTCAAAACTGAACGTGGTCATGGGCCAGCCTTTTACATCACAACATTTGTCGCTGAAATTATCTTAGGCGTACTGGCATCAATGATTGTGTTTTGGTTCTCACGTCAGAGAGAGTTCAGGGCAGATGCAGCTGGCGCACAGTTAGCCGGAGCACCTGCAATGATCGGTGCACTGGAGAGACTTCGCGCTGAACAAGGAGCTCCATCTGAACTCCCAGACACCATGGTGGCGTTTGGAATTCGGACTGGCGGTAACACGATGATGCGGCTGTTTATGACCCACCCTCCGCTCGAAGAGCGCATTGCAGCGCTTAAGGCAGTCGGCTAATCAGCTCGAACGGATGAGCGCGGAAAAACCGCGCTCACAGTCTTGAATCAAATCATCAACAGATTCGAGACCAACCGCAATTCGAATCATGTTCTCAGCGATTCCCATCAATTGACGATCGGATTCGTCGAGACGTCCATGCGTGCTGGTTGCTGGATGGCATACGGTTGTTTTCACATCACCAAGGTTCGCAGTTAGCGACATCAAGCAGGTCGAATTCAAAAATGACCATGCGTCTTCACGGGTGCCATCCTTCAACGTGAAACTCAAGACACCACCACCGGCCTGCATTTGACGATCAATCAACGCCTTTTGAGGGTGCGAGTCTAAGCCAGCATAATTGACCCGCTCGACCTGCGGCTGCTGTGCAAGCCATGTAGCGAGTTCCAACGCCTTCTCGCTATGTGCTTTCATTCGGATATCGAGAGTTTCAAGGCCTTTTAGGAAGACCCAGGCGTTAAACGCACTCATCGTGACGCCACCTGAGCGAATGAAGGAGGTCACAGGTTCAACAAGATCTGCTCGACCGAGTACGGCACCACCAAGAACACGACCCTGACCATCTAAATATTTCGTCGCAGAATGGATCACGAGATCAGCACCTAGAGCCAGTGGCTTCTGCAACACCGGTGTCATGAAGCAGTTATCCACCACAAACAAGCAATTGTTGGTACGGCATAAATCTGACAACGCCTGGATATCAACAATTTCGATCGTTGGATTCGATGGAGTTTCGCAGTAAGCGAGTTTCGCTGGGCGCGACAGTGCACGCTCCCAAGCACCCAAATCCGTTGGAGAAAGCAGTTCAATCTCAAGTCCATATTTGATGAAGAAGTTTTTCACCAAATTCAACGTTGCACCGAACACCCCAGTCGACATCAAGACTCTGTCACCAGCCTCACAATGGGCCATTAACGTCGACAATATCGCGCCCATACCTGACGCTGTCGCCTCACATGCTTCAGCACCCTCGAGAACAGCTAAACGCTTACAAAAGCCATCAACGGTGGGATTATCGACCCGGGCATAAATAGAGAGTCCTGAATTATTTACAAAGGCATCAGCCATTGTCGCCGCGTCAGGAAATACAAAGCTTGAGGTCGTAAAGATAGGCTCTGAATGCTCGCGCTCAGGTGTCCGATCCAGACCTACACGAATGGCTTGGGTTTCTTCTGAAAGCCCCGAAACCAGCTCAGCAAGTCGTCGGTCGCGTTCCATCATGAGGCATCAGCCCGGAGATCCAAACACGCATCTTCTGAGTCTGCTTGCGCTTCTTGCTTCGCTCCGTCACTTCGCTTTTTGGCAAGCGCTTCGAGGTAAGCGTCATCAACTTCTTTGGTGATGTAGCATGCTGAAAAAACCGAGTCCTCGAATGATTTCAGATTTGGATTCAATTCGCGGACCGCATCAACAAGATCGTCAAGATCCTGATAAATCAAACCATCAGCACCAATTAGCTGATTGATCTCTTGTGCGCTCCGACCATGCGCGATCAACTCACTGGCGGCTGGCATATCGATGCCGTAGACGTTTGGAGAAACAACGGCAGGAGCTGCTGATGCAAAATAGACTTTCTTCGCCCCAGCATCTCGAGCCATATCAACGATCTGATGGCAGGTTGTTCCGCGCACAATGGAGTCATCCACCAGCAATACGTTCCGGCCTTTAAACTCTTGAACGACTGGGTTCAGTTTCTGCCGCACAGATTTTTGACGTTCTGTCTGACCCGGCATGATAAATGTCCGGCCGATATACCGATTTTTAATGAATCCTTCTCGGAACAAAACGCCTAATTTTTGCGCAACTTCAAGTGCACTGGTTCGACTCGTATCTGGTATTGGAATTACCACATCAATGTCGTGATCAGGCATTTCCTTCAATATCTTATTTGCAAGCTTACGCCCCATATTGATCCGCGCTTGATACACAGAGACTCCGTCGATGACTGAGTCAGGACGTGATAGATAGACGTATTCAAAGAGGCAAGGATGAGATTCTTGTTTACCCGCGCAGAGCTTGCGATGGAGGTGCCCTTCGCTGTCGATGAATGCGGCCTCACCCGGCGCAAGATCATCAATCAACACAAAACCTGCACAATCAAGGGCAACCGACTCACTCGAAATCATGTATTCGACGCCCTGCTCGGTCTTCCGCTGTCCGATACAAATTGGGCGGATTCCATACGGGTCACGAAATCCGAGAATCCCATGCCCGTTGATCAGTGCAACCACGCCATACGCGCCACGGCAACGACGGTGTACACCTTCAACTGCAGCGAAAAAATCATCCGGGGTCGGCTTAAAATTCCCGCGCGCTTCAAGTTCATGCGCAAAGATATTCAATAAAACTTCTGAATCACTGTTCGTATTGATGTGACGCATATCATCTTCGTACAGCTCTTTCATCAGATCAGCTGTGTTGGTCAGATTACCGTTATGCGCCAAGCTGATTCCGTAAGGACTATTCACGTAAAAGGGCTGTGCTTCAGCTGATGAACTGGTTCCAGCTGTCGGATAGCGAACGTGGCCAATACCCATGTTACCGATCAGGTATTGCATATGCCGCATTCTGAATACGTCACGGACAAGACCATTATCCTTGCGGAGATGGAATTTACCGTTGGCTGACGTCACCATACCAGCCGCATCTTGGCCCCGGTGCTGCAACACTGTGAGTGCATCGAATAACGCCTGGTTGACGTTACCGCGACCGAATATACCAACCACTCCACACATGATCGAAATCCTTCTCGTCAGCTAATTGACGGTTTAAAGCCAGAGGCTGACAGTTG
>CAJXTO010000143.1 GCA_913061245.1 uncultured Oceanospirillales bacterium | reverse complement strand
AAAGACATGCTGGAAGATCCAGCGCGTATGTTGCTAGACGTGTAATCGGAGGAATTTATGAGCCAACAATATGATGTTGTCGTTATCGGTGCAGGGCCTGGCGGATACGTTGCTGCGATTCGCGCGGCGCAATTAGGATTTAAAACTGTCTGTATTGAAAAATGGATCGGTAAAGATGGTAAGCCTTCATTGGGCGGAACTTGCCTAAATGTGGGCTGTATTCCGTCGAAAGCCTTGTTGGAGTCTTCATACAAGTATGAAGAGGCATCGCATGACCTCGAATTGCACGGCGTGAGTGTTGGCAAGCCTAAGCTTGATGTGGCGGCGATGTTGAAGCGTAAGGATACAATCGTTGGAAATTTGACCGGCGGTATCGGCGGCCTTTTCAAGACAAACGGTGTGACACACCTTGCTGGTACAGGAAAACTCTTACCGAATAAGCAGGTTGAATTCACTGGCCATGATGGAAAAACTGAAGTCTTAGAAGCGAAGAACGTGATCATCGCAACTGGTTCAGTTCCTGTGAATATTCCGCCTGCACCTCTGACGGATGATTTAATCGTCGATTCGACGGGTGCACTTGAATTCACAAGTGTTCCAAAGAAGTTGGGTGTCATTGGTGGTGGCGTGATTGGGCTTGAGCTGGGCTCAGTTTGGAACCGACTCGGTGCCGAAGTCACTATCTTCGAAGCATTGGATGACTTCTTGGCTGTTGCTGATCAGCAAATTGCAAAAGAGTCGCGCAAGATTTTCACGAAGCAAGGCTTGAACATTTTGACGAGCACGTTAGTGAAAGGGACTGAAGTGAAAGGCAAGAAGGTCACAGTGACCTTTGAAACCAAAGACGGTACCCAGACAGATACATTCGATAAGCTCATCGTTGCTGTTGGTCGCAAGCCATTTACTGATGGATTGTTGGCGGATGGTTGCGGCGTAACCCAAGATGAGCGTGGTTTTATCGAAGTCAATGACGTATGCGAAACGGCGGTTCCAGGCGTTTACGCGATTGGCGATGTCGTTCGCGGACCAATGCTTGCCCACAAGGGTTCAGAAGAGGGTGTGATGGTTGCTGAGCGAATTGCTGGAAAGCATGCGCAGGTTAACTATGACACGGTTCCATCGGTTATTTATACGCACCCAGAAGTGTCTTGGGTTGGTAAGACCGAAGAGCAACTCAAACAAGAAGGCGTTGACTACAACGTCGGCGTCTTCCCATTTGCTGCATCCGGACGAGCGATGGCGGCAAATGAAACAGCAGGGATGGTGAAAATGATTGCGGACAAGGAAACAGACCGCATCCTCGGCGTTCACATCGTTGGACCAACTGCGGGCGATATGGTTGCACAAGCCGTTATCGCGATGGAGTTCGGTTCCTCTGCAGAAGATATCGCAATGACTATGTTTGCACACCCAACGGTATCAGAGGCCTTGCATGAGGCTGCCTTGGCTGTGCATGGCCACGCGATTCATATTGCGAATAAGCGCAAGCGCGCTTGATCGTGAGCAGGACATCGGTACCGCTGGTGTCCTGTTTTGTTAAGCGGCCGACCACAAGTCGGCTTTCTATTGACCTGAGAAATAAGTGACGTAAAGGGTATGAATCTTCACGAATATCAGGGTAAAGCTTTATTCCGTGAGTACGGTTTGCCAGTGTCTAATGGCGTAGCGTGCGACACGACGGAAGAAGTTCTTGCCGCAGCAAAACAAATTGGTGGTGACATGTGGGTTGTTAAGGCCCAGGTGCACGCAGGAGGCCGTGGTAAGGCGGGTGGCGTTAAATTGGTGAAAACAGAAGCGGAAATCCGTGAGTTCTGTGATCGTCATATTGGCAGCCGCTTAGTGACCTATCAAACAGACGCAAACGGACAGCCTGTTTCAAAAATCTTGATCGAAACGTGCACAGATATCGCAAACGAGCTGTATCTTGGCGCAGTCGTTGACCGCTCAACACGTCGTATCGTGTTTATGGCATCAACTGAAGGTGGTGTTGAGATTGAAAAGGTTGCGGAAGAAACGCCAGAAAAAATCTTGAAAGCTGCGATCGATCCGCTAGTCGGTCCTCAGCCGTATCAGGCTCGCCAGATGGGCTTTAAGCTTGGTTTGAACCCAACTCAAATGAAGCAATTTACCCAAATTTTCATGGGCTTAGCGAAGCTTTTTGACGAGAAAGATGTTGCGTTGATCGAAATTAATCCATTGGTGATTACTGAAGAAGGCAACTTACATTGCCTCGACGCAAAAATTGTTATCGACTCGAATGCGATGTACCGCCATCCAGAGTTGGCAGCAATGCATGATCCTTCGCAGGAAGACGAGCGCGAAGCAATCGCTGCAAAGTGGGAATTGAACTATGTCGCGTTGGAAGGAAGCATTGGTTGCATGGTCAACGGTGCTGGTCTCGCGATGGGAACAATGGACACTGTAAAGCTCTATGGCGGTGCGCCAGCTAACTTCCTCGACGTAGGTGGTGGAGCGACTAAAGAGCGTGTTGCTGAGGCATTCAAGCTCATTTTGTCTGATTCAAGTGTTAAAGCAGTCTTCGTAAATATCTTTGGTGGCATCGTCCGTTGCGACATGATTGCTGAGGGAATTATTGGTGCCGTTGAAGAAGTCGGCGTTGAAGTACCTGTCGTGGTTCGTCTTGAAGGAACGAATGCAGATAAAGGAGCTGAGATTTTGAGTCAGTCCGATCTGAACATCATTGCTGGTTCAAGCCTTGCAGACGCTGCCCAGAAAGTGGTCGCAGCAGCAGGAGGTGCCGCATGAGTATCCTGATCAACAAAAATACCAAAGTGATCTGCCAGGGTTTTACTGGTAAGAACGGTACATTTCACTCAGAGCAAGCCATTGCTTACGGTACGAAGATGGTCGGTGGTGTCACACCGGGCAAGGGTGGAACCGAGCACTTGGGTTTGCCAGTCTTTAATACCGTTGCTGATGCTGTCGCTGCGACAGGCGCTGATGCGTCTGTGATTTACGTTCCAGCACCTTTCGTGATGGACTCCATCATGGAAGCCGTTGATGCGGGGATTCAGCTGATCGTCTGTATTACTGAAGGTGTTCCGACTCTTGATATGTTGAAGTGCAAGATCGCTTGCGACAACGCAGGCATTGTCTTGATCGGTCCAAACTGCCCGGGCGTTATTACGCCTGATGAGTGCAAGATCGGCATTATGCCTGGTCATATTCATAAGAAAGGCCGTGTGGGAATCGTTTCTCGCTCAGGTACTTTGACTTATGAAGCGGTGAAGCAAACCACTGATATGGGCTTCGGCCAATCAACTTGCGTTGGTATCGGCGGCGACCCAATTCCAGGTTCAAACTTCATTGATATCTTGGCGCGCTTCCAAGAAGACCCTGAGACTGAAGCAATCGTGATGATTGGTGAAATCGGTGGTACTGCTGAAGAAGAAGCTGCTGAGTTCATCAAGCAGAACGTGACTAAGCCTGTCGTTAGTTACATCGCTGGGTCAACAGCACCTCCGGGTAAACGGATGGGGCATGCAGGCGCTATCATTTCTGGTGGCAAGGGCACAGCGGATGAAAAATTCGCTGCGCTTGAAGCTGCTGGCGTTACAGTGACAAGAAACCTTGCTGAAATCGGTTTGACTTTGAAAGAGGCAACTGGTTGGTAAAGCCTGACTGATCAAAGATCAGCCAGCAAAAAGCCCCGTAGGTTTACCTTCGGGGCTTTTTTGTACTTGGAATTCTGAAAATGATCCCAAATTACATGGTCATTCTTTCAACACCTATACAGTGATTAGGACGATGACTGCAAACGAAGAAACCTTAGGATTCCAGACGGAAGTCAAACAACT
>CAJXTO010000142.1 GCA_913061245.1 uncultured Oceanospirillales bacterium | reverse complement strand
GAACCATCATCAGGTTGTCACGGACAGTCAGTGTTGAAAATTCATGGGCAAGCTGGAACGTGCGGAGCACGCCTTTGTGGAATAGTTCGTGCGGCTTTAACCCAGTGATATCCTCGCCATCAAGGAGAACCTTCCCAGAGGTCGGTTGATATAAGCCTGCAATGACGTTGAACAAGGTTGTCTTGCCAGCACCATTCGGGCCGATCAGGCCAGTGATGGACCCTGGCTGAATCGAGAGATTCGCTCCATTAACGGCATGAACACCGCCGAAGCGCTTGTGCAAATTTTCGACAACAATCATGAACTTACATCATAAAAAAGCGGCGCAGAGGGTACCCCTACGCCGCTTTTGAATCAACGATTAGCGGTAGCGAACCGTTGTGTTCTTGCCGTCTTTAACAAGAATTTCACGGTAGCTACCGGCTGATTCGCCTGCTCCGATTAATTCAACAGCTGTGGCGCCGACGTAGTCGATCTCGCCACCGTCTTTCAAGATTTGAAGACCTTTAGCAAGCTCGCCTGGAAGAATCTTCGTTCCTGGTGCGTTCGCGACGTCAAAGATTTTCGCTTTGACAGCGTTACTGTCTTTTGAGTTCGCTGCTTGCATCGCAAGAAGAGTCAATGCAGCTGCATCGTACGCTTCAGGTGAATATGGACCAGCTTCAAAGCCATCTTTTTTCGCAAGATCCGCATAGATTTGCGCACCGTTTGAATCAGTTCCAGGAACCGTACCAATCGATCCATTCAAATCAGGACCAATTGCCTGAACGAGACTGTCACCAATCATTGCATCAGGAAGGAAGAACTGATCAAAAGCACCAGCATCTAATGATGATTGGATAATTCCTTTACCGCCTTGATCGAGGTAACCAACCACAACCAGAATGTCGCCCCCTGCTTGGGCCAACGCGCCGACTTCTGCACCGTAGTCGCCTTTGCCATCTTCGTGAGGTGTATTGATTGTGACCTTGCCGCCTGCAGCTTCAAAGTTTGATTGGATTGAATCAGCCAACCCCTTACCGTAGTCATTGTTGGTGTAGGTCATCGCGATTGATTTAATACCCTTTTCTTGGAGTACTTCCGAAATCACTTGGCCTTGACGTGCATCAGATGGTGACGCGCGGAAGAAGAGATCATTGTCTTCAAGTGTTGATAGTGCGGGTGATGTCGCTGATGGCGAGAAGAGTAATACACCCTTCGGCATGGCGACATTTTGAAGGATTGAGATTGTCGCACCAGAGCAAAGAGCGCCAATAATCGCATCCACTTTATCTGATGCAATCACCCGCTCTGCCGCAGCCGCAGCCGCTGATGCATCAACACATGTTGAGTCTGCGCGAACATGGCTGACCGTTGCACCGTCAAGCAAGAGCTTGGATGCAGAAACTTCTTTCATTGCGAGTTCAGCGCCGCGTGCCATAGATTCAGCAAGTGATTCAGCGGGGCCAGTAAAGCCAAGAACAACACCGAGTTTGACAGATTTCGCATGACCGCCGGCCATCGCGAGAGAAGAACCGAGAATGGCAGCGGTTGCCATCGCGAGTGCAGTTTTTTTCATAATTTTCTCCGTAGGGACCTTATCTTCAGAAGGCTGCTCCCTGACTGTATGGGTTTTTAGTCCATTTTTCGAGTCATGCCGTGTCATTAGGGCAAAAAAAAGCCCGACCAAAGGCCGGGCCATTCACTAGGAGTACTCGATTATGCAAAGTCTTCGATGAGAGAGCCCTGGGTCTCAGGATCGATCTCATCAACACGGTAGTTGTAGTTGGGGTGGTCTGATCCCATTGCAATAGCAGCACCGTTTTTGATTGCTGCGATCATGTCAGTCGTGAACTCAAAGCGTGAGAAATGGACTGAGCTCGTTTTCTCTGAATTGGCGCGTTCGAGATCTTCATCTGCAATCGCGTAAACGCGGTCAAAGCCTTGCACCTGGATGTACGTCCTATTTTCAACGTCAACCAATTCAGCAAGTTTTACCTTACGCTCTTCTTCGTCAGGGAACTCAATCATCTGAGTGCATTTGAGGTTAGTACCATCTGGAATGAGTGGGTTGTACGCCTCAAGCTCGTCCATGATACCGTCTTCTTCAAACGTCTTCTCAATGCGGAGCATTTCTTGTACTTGATACCGAATCGTTGCTTCGTTTTCGAACTGCAACGTCATGTTTGGGCCGATGAAAACGCTGCGAATGCGCTTTAAGCGCATCGCTTCCGAGCGGATTTCAGGGCGCTGCTTGGCGTATTCTTCCAAAGACAGCAGGGAGTTACGTGCAATCTTAGTCATAATTACTCCTCGTTCAGTCCGTAAGCTTTAGCGACCAGTGACAATGGGTGCGCTAAAGAGGGTTCATTTCCGTGATTTTCACGGATACCTTGGGCGATATGATGTCCACCAAGTGGGCAGTCACTCGAAATGTAATCAGGGTTCTGATCATTCATGGTCCGGAACACAGGCTTACCGATTTTCATCGAAGTTTCATGGAACTCCTTCTTCACGCCGTATGTGCCTGCATGACCTGAACAGCGTTCAGTCGTTTTGACGTCTGTGTCAGGAATCATCTTCAAGAATTCTTCTGTTTTCTTACCAATGTTCTGGACGCGACCGTGACATGGAGCCTGATATGAGACAGTACCCAGACCCGCTTTAAAATCAGTACTCATCAAGCCGTCTTTAACACGTGCGATGAAGTAATCGAACGGATCCCAGAAAGCCTCTTTAACAGCTTGTACATCTGGGTCATCGGGATACATGAGCGGGATTTCTTGTTTGAACATCAAAGTACAAGATGGAACGCCCGCCATAATTGCATAGCCTTCACGAGCAAGCTTCGCGAGGTGTGGAATATTGACTCGCTTCAGGCGATCAACCGCCTCAAGATCACCTTGCTCAAGCTTTGGCATACCGCAACAAACTTCTTTTTCAGCAACAACCCATGGAATGTCGTTGTGCTCAAGAACCTTGATCATATCTGTGCCGATACCAGGCTCGTTGTAGTTGATGTAGCAGGTCGCAAAGATCGCAACTTTACCTGGTGTACGCTCACCGTCTTTGATCTCAACAGCTTTAGACTGCTTAATCATTTGACGTAGCTTTTTCGGTGCAAACTCAGGTAGCCATGCGTTTTCGTGAACACCTAAGACACCTTGAACTGCTTTGCGCACAGGCTTCCACTGATTCACAGCATTGACTGTCTCAGTAACAACTGGGATGCCTGCGAGTTTTCCAAGTCCGTCAGTGTCTGACAGAATTTTGTCTCGAGCAGGCATGCCTTCTTTCTGATGCTTCACTGCTTTCGCTTGCAGCATCAGATGTGGGAAATCGATATTAAATGGGTGTGGTGGTACGTATGGACATTTTGCCATGTAGCACATGTCGCATAGATAGCACTCATCAATGACTTTGACGTAATCCTCTTTGGCAACGCCATCCACTTCCATTGTTTCGCTGTCGTCGATTAAATCGAACAGCGTTGGGAATGAGTTACACAAACTCAAACAGCGGCGACATCCATGACAGATATCAAACACGCGCTCGAGCTCGGCGTTGAGTTTCTCTTCGTCGTAATACTCGGGGTTCTTCCAATCAATTGGGTGACGCGTTGGGGCTTCGAGATTGCCTTCGCGTTTTGTTTCTGTCGCCATCATTTTCTCCGTGGGGGATGAAAACCAGGGGCGAACCCCTGGTCTTCGAGCGAATTAAGCTTCTGCTTTGTACGCGTCCAGAGTCTTCTGGAATTTGTTCGCGTGGCTACGCTCTGCTTTCGCAAGAGTTTCGAACCAATCAGCGATTTCGTCGAAGCCTTCTTCACGTGCAGCTTTAGCCATGCCTGGATACATATCTGTGTACTCGTGAGTTTCACCTGCGATTGCAGACTCAAGAGCTTCAGCAACGT
>CAJXTO010000141.1 GCA_913061245.1 uncultured Oceanospirillales bacterium | reverse complement strand
CGCATCAATATCTTCCTGAGGAATTTCTTGGCAGAATGATAAAGATGCCTAGCCATAGAGTCCATTGATCATGCAATACGAAACAGATGAATTGAAAAAAGCCGGTCTTAAAGCGACCTTGCCGCGAATCCATGTGTTGCAGCTTTTGCTCTCGAATGAAGGCGAGCACATGTCTGCCGAAGTCGTGTACCGCAAGCTTCATGAGTCTGGCGTTGATGTGAATTTGGCAACAATCTATCGCGTGTTGACGCAATTTGAAGAAGCGGGCCTAGTAGAGCGCCATCAATTTGACGCAACAACGAGCGTATTTGAATTAAAGCCTGATGATCATCATGACCATATGGTCTGTGTTCGTTGTCATCAGGTGATTGAGTATGTCAGTCCAGAGATCGAAGCACTGCAAGAAAAAATTGCCAAGGATCACGGCTGCGAGATTGTTGATCATACGCATGTGATTTATGTCACCTGCCCTGAATGTTCGGTTAAGAAGTAATGGGATCGAGCCCACTTCTCGACCCAAGTGTTCTGTTTTTTATCTTGGGCTTATTCGCTGGCCTTGTTCGATCTAATCTTGAAATACCAAGTGCGATCGCACGATTTCTCTCCCTTTATCTTTTAATGGCTCTTGGCCTCAAGGGCGGCTTTTCACTTGCTGAGAGTGGTTTTAATCCTGCGATCTTGAGAGATCTGATATTCGCAGTGGGCCTTGCGCTCGTCATTCCATTTGCAAGCTTCGTGGTACTGAAACGCGTCATTAACCCCTTGGATGCGTTGGCGATTTCAGCGACCTACGGCTCCGTCTCGGCAGTAACCTTTATTACTGCGACACAGTTTTTGGAAACCAATGGTCTCGAGTACGGTGGTCATATGGCGGCTGCGATGGCCTTAATGGAGTCGCCTGCGATCATTTTTGCCATTTTAATGGCGAACCTGTACCGCACGCAGGAAGCTCGCCAAGAGCACCAAGGCTTCCTGGTCGTGTTGAAGGAGTCATTCACAGAAGGTGCACAGATCTTATTATTGGGTGCCATGGTTATTGGGATGATTACTGGTGCATCTGGCAAAACGATCATGGATCCATTTACCGGCATGATTTTCAAAGGCATGCTTGCGTTCTTCTTGCTCGACATGGGGGTAGCGACAGCGAAGCGACTCGCTGATTTACGCGATGTACCCAAGCGGTTGGCGTTTTACGGCGTGCTCGCGCCAATCACTCATGCATCGATCGCTCTTGTGCTTGCTTGGGTTGGTGGGTTATCAGCTGCCAACGCGACGTTATTAGCGGTTCTCGCAGGATCTGCCTCATACATCGCAGTCCCCGCAGTTCTCAAGCATGCATTACCTGAATCCAATCCGAGCTTGTATCTCGGGCTCTCACTCGGACTTACATTCCCGTTTAATATTATTGTGGGTATTCCACTGTATCACTGGGCTGCGAGTTGGCTCATTGGTGGTTAATCCTTGAGCAGATCCATCGCCGCCTGACGCGTACTCTCTGTAATTGAGTGCCCGCCAAGCATGCGAGCAATTTCATCAATTCGTTCATCGCGCGATAAGAGACGCGCTTGTGACACGGTGATGTCTTCATCAGACTGTTTTTGTACATGCAGATGTTGATCTGCTTGCCCCGCGACCTGCGGTTGGTGGGTCACAACGAGTACCTGTGCATTACGTGCTAATTCAGTTAACAGTTCACCGACTTTTGCTGCGGTCTTGCCGCCAATGCCCACATCCACTTCATCGAAGACCAGTGTTGGCGTAGCGAGTCTGGTCGCCGTGATCACCTGAATCGCAAGACTGACGCGAGAGAGTTCTCCGCCAGATGCGATTTTGGACAAAGGTCCGCCCTGCTGCCCTGGGTTTGGCTGGAAGAAAAACTGGATAGATTCGGCTCCAGTTGTGGTTAGTGTTTCATTTGGAATTAAGCGGATATCAAGACGCGCATGTTCCATTCCAAGATCAGGTAAATTAGCTGTAACCTCCCGAGATAATTGCTCAGCAGCCGAAGTTCGAATGGCTGTTAATTCTGCAGCTTTTTGTTGCGCGATGCTTTCAAGCTCGGCCACTTTTTGTTCGAGCATGGGGATCCGATCACTTGCTTCAGCAATACCTTCCAGGCGAGAGACTAAGTTCTGATGATGTTGGACTAATTCTTCTGGCTCGACCTTATGTTTTCTGGCGAGCTGAAAGACTTGTGCAAGACGCTCCTCCACGAATTGCAGTCGTTCTGGATCGAGATCGAATTGGTCACGCGCATGCTGGATTTCTGTTTTGGCTTCGCCAAGCGCAATGGCGGCTTGATCGAGAAGTTCAGATGCATTGCTAAGGCCTGCATGCCCATCAGCGATGTGACTGACATCAGAAGCAAGCTTTTCTGTGTGGCTAATGAGTCCGCCCGCATCGTCTCCTGATAACAGTGCGAGCGCTTGCTCTGTGACGCGAATGAAGGTGTCGCCTGATGCGAGTTGGCGCTGCTCTTGGTCGAGTTGCTCAAATTCACCGTCTTGCAGGTTAAATGCATTAAGTTCTTCAACTTGGAAGCCGAGCAGTTCTCTTTCCGCGTCTGCTTTTGATGCATCAGCTTTCAAGGTGTTTAGCGCGGCTAAAGTATCCATCCATTCCTTGAAAGCGAGGCTTGAGCGATGACGTGCTGCGCCCTGATCTGCATAGTCATCGAGTAGTTCGAGTTGATGCTTCGTTTGGAGTAGTTTTTGGTTTGCATGCTGTGTATGCATCAATACAAGCTGTTCTGACAATTCTTTCAATTGAGAAGTCGAGATCGGTGTACCGTTCACGTACGCCTTGGAGCGACCTTCCGATGTCAAAGTGCGTCTTAGAACGAGTTCATCGTCCTGATCCAGTTCGTTGTTCGTAAGCCATGCTTTTGCATGAGGGAGTCTTTCGATATCAAATTCAGCAATAATTTGAGCTCGCTCCGTGCCTGCACGAACGAGTCCCGCATCAGCGCGCGCTCCCAGAGCTAATTCGAGCGCATCGAGAATCAAGGATTTACCTGCACCCGTGTCACCGGTGATAGCGATACACCCACCAGTCAGCTCAAGATCGACTGAGGCTAAAGTGGCTAAATTTTGAACATTCAGTTGTAAGAGCATTTGTTTGTCTGTTGAAACTTGCGGATATGACCTTATACATGCGTTTCCGTAGAGAGTGTAGCTCACTCACGGGAGAAACAAGGAGGAGATTATGGCTGACGAAAAATCACCAGTAGATGAAGACGTCATGAAAGACACAACGGATGCGTCTGAAACTCAAGATGAAGCGTCCACTGATGAAGTCACTGAAGAAAATGCTGTCCTCAATGAAGAGGATGGGATTGAAGGTGGTGAAATGGACGATGGCGATTCAGCCAGTCTAGAAACTCAAGTTGAAGAACTCAAAGAAGCGTTAATTCGGTCTCAGGCCGATTTGCAGAATGTTCAGCGTCGTGCCGAACGCGATGTCGAAAATGCGCATAAGTACGCAGTTGAGAAATTTGTTAAAGATCTGCTCGCTGTCCTAGATTCGATGGACCGCGCGCTTGAGCTCGCTGAGACGACTGAAGGTTTCGATGCTGCGATGCTTGAAGGCACCCAGATGACCCACAAGCTCCTTCTTGATACAGCTGCCAAGCATGGTGTGGAACCAATTGACCCTGTCGGTGAAGCATTTGATCCGCAAGAACATCAGGCAATGAGCATGGTCGAGTCAGCTGATCATGAGCCCAATACGGTGATGGCAGTCATGCAGAAGGGCTACAAATTAGAAGGCCGAGTAATTCGTGCAGCGATGGTCATGGTGACCAAGGCCGCTTCGAACTAACCACTTGAATGCGGACAAAAAACCGCAATAAACGACATTAAGTAATCCGGGCGACCGGACATGGATGAATAGAGAGGAAAAACCATGGGTAAGATCATAGGAATCGATC
>CAJXTO010000140.1 GCA_913061245.1 uncultured Oceanospirillales bacterium | reverse complement strand
CTTACTCGTACACAGCGAAAAAACGTATTCGGAAAGACTTTGGAACACTGCCATCAGTGATGGAAGTGCCACAGCTTCTGGCAATTCAGCTTGATTCATATCGCGAATTCCTGACAGGTGGTTCGGTTGAGAACACTGCTCAATCAACTGGCCTTGAAGCCGCGTTCCAGTCGGTTTTTCCTATTCAATCATTCTCAGGTAACGCCGAGCTTCAATATGTAAGCTATCGGTTGGGTGAGCCTGTATTCGATGTGAAAGAGTGCATCCTCCGTGGTGACACATACGCTGCACCGCTGCGCGTTAAAGTTCGTTTGGTTCTTTTTGAAAAGGAAGGGTCGAACAAGTCTGTTAAGGACATCAAGGAAGAAGAAGTGTACATGGGCGAAATTCCGCTCATGACAGAGAACGGTACCTTTGTGATCAACGGCACAGAGCGCGTCATCGTATCTCAGTTGCATCGTTCACCGGGCGTGTTCTTTGAGCACGACAAGGGTAAGACGCACAGCTCAGGCAAGTTGCTCTATTCAGCTCGGATCATTCCTTACCGTGGTTCATGGTTGGATTTTGAATTCGATCCTAAGGATCAGGTGTTCGTTCGTATTGATCGCCGTCGGAAGCTGCCTGCATCGATCTTGCTGCGCGCAATGGAGATGTCTGATGAGGAGATCTTAGGACACTTCTTTGAAACCACTGGATTCCGATTCGAGAAGACAGATGTATTCATGACTCTTGTATCTGAGCGCCTCCGTGGTGAGACACTCGGTTTCGATATCGTCAATTCAAAAGGCGAAGTCATTGTCGAGGCGGGCAAGCGGATTACTGCGCGTCATGTTCGTGAGCTGCAAAAAGCCAAGCTCGACGAATTGAAAGTTGCAGATGAATATCTCGTCGGCAAGGTGCTTGCTAAAGATGTCGTCAATGAAGCGACAGGCGAAGTCATTGCTGCGGCGAACCAGCCATTGTCGCTTGAATCAGTCGATGCGATTCGTGAAGCTGGTGTGAAGTCGATCGAGTGTATTTACACCAACGATCTCGACCGTGGACCATACATGTCAGACACATTGGCTGCTGACTCAACATCGAATCGTATGGAAGCGTTGGTCGAAATTTATCGCATGATGCGTCCTGGTGAGCCACCAACCAAAGAGAGCGCGGAGAACCTCTTCGAGAGTTTGTTCTTCTCTGCTGATCGGTACGATTTGTCATCGGTTGGTCGCATGAAGTTCAACCGCCGTGTTGGAACTCGCAAGCTCGATGGTGGAGACACAGAGCTTGGTGAAGGTACGTTGTCAAAAGACGACATCCTGGCAGTCATGAAGACGTTAATCGACATCCGTAATGGTGAAGGTGTGGTTGATGATATTGATCACCTTGGTAACCGTCGTGTTCGTTCAGTTGGTGAGATGGCTGAAAACCAATTCCGTGTTGGTTTGGTGCGTGTTGAGCGTGCTGTTCGCGAGCGTCTTGGTCAAGCTGAAACAGAAGGTTTGATGCCGCGTGATTTGATAAACGCCAAGCCAGTTGCTGCGGCCGTGAAAGAGTTCTTCGGCTCGAGCCAGCTCTCTCAGTTTATGGATCAGAACAACCCATTGTCAGAAATTACGCACAAGCGTCGTGTCTCTGCATTGGGGCCAGGCGGTTTGACGCGCGAGCGTGCAGGCTTTGAAGTCCGTGACGTGCATCCAACGCACTATGGGCGCGTTTGTCCGATTGAGACGCCAGAAGGTCCAAACATCGGTTTGATCAACTCGTTGGCAACATACGCACGTACTAACCGATATGGATTCCTTGAATCGCCATATCGTCGTGTTGAAAACGGTAAAGTGACAGATGAAATTTTCTATCTGTCTGCGATTGAAGAGTCAGATTTCGTCATCGCGCAGGCATCTGCTCAGCTTAACGACAAAGGTGAGTTGATCGAAGAGCTCGTACCAGTGCGTCACTTGAATGAATTCGCAGTGATGCCACCGGAGCGCGTCGATTACATGGACGTTTCACCGCGTCAGGTCGTGTCTGTTGCTGCAGCATTGATTCCATTCCTCGAGCACGATGACGCGAACCGCGCATTGATGGGTTCGAACATGCAGCGTCAAGCAGTGCCAACATTGAAAGCTGAAAAGCCTGTGGTGGGTACTGGTATGGAGCGCCACGTCGCAGTGGACTCGGGCGTATGTATGATCGCTAGCCGCGGTGGTGTTGTTGATTTTGTTGACGCTAAGCGGATTGTTGTGAAGGTGAATGCTGATGAGGTAGCTGCCGGTGAAGCGCCAGTAGATATTTACAACCTCACGAAGTACACCCGCTCGAACCAAAATACATGTATCAACCAGCGTCCGATCGTGCATGCAGGTGATGTTGTTGCGCGTGGCGATGTATTGGCAGATGGTCCATCGGTGGATACAGGTGAACTGGCCCTCGGTCAGAACATGCGTATCGCATTCATGCCATGGAATGGTTACAACTTCGAAGATTCGATTTTGATCTCTGAAAAAGTTGTCAAAGAAGAGCGCTTCACAACGATTCACATCCAAGAGTTCTCATGCGTCGCGCGTGACACCAAGCTGGGTGCCGAAGAGATTACTGCTGATATCCCAAATGTCGGCGAAAATGCGCTCGCGAAACTCGACGAAGTCGGTATTGTCCACATCGGTGCCGAAGTGAAGCCAGGTGACATCCTCGTTGGAAAGGTTACTCCGAAAGGTGAAACTCAATTGACGCCAGAAGAAAAACTTCTGCGCGCAATCTTCGGTGAGAAAGCGTCTGATGTGAAAGACACATCAATGCGCGTTGGCACGGGTACGACAGGTACCGTGATCGACGTTCAAGTCTTTACACGTGATGGCATTGAAAAAGATGCGCGCGCAAAGCAGATCGAAGAAGAGCAGCTCGACGAGTACCGCAAGGATCTTAACGAAGAGTACCGAATCGTTTCAGAGGCGACGTTTGGTCATCTCGCGAAGCAGTTTGAGGGTCAGAAAGTTGCGGGCGCGCCTGGTCTGAAGAAGGGCGATGCCCTGACTGCGGACTACTTGGCGAATCTTTCAGAAGATGAGTGGTTCAAAGTCAAGATGGCTGATGATGCACAAAATGCATTGATCGCTGAAGCTGAAAAATCATTGAAAGAGCGTCGTAAAGAGCTTGATGAAGCCTTCGAAGTGAAGAAGAAAAAGCTGACTCAAGGCGACGATCTAGCTCCTGGTGTCTTGAAGATCGTCAAGGTGTACGTTGCTGTGAAGCGTCGTATTCAGCCTGGTGACAAGATGGCCGGTCGTCACGGTAACAAGGGTGTGATTTCAGTGATCATGCCTGAAGAAGATATGCCATTTGATGAAAACGGTGATCCAGTTGATATCGTTTTGAACCCACTGGGTGTTCCAAGTCGAATGAATGTCGGTCAGGTACTTGAAATGCACTTAGGTATGGCGGCGAAAGGTCTTGGAGACCGTATCAACGACATGCTCAAGCAACAGGCAAAAGTGAAAGAAATTCGCGATTTCCTCGATCAGGTCTACAACAAGATTGGCGGAAACCAAGAAGATCTCGGCTCACTTTCTGATGACGAAATTATCGCGTTGTCTAACAACCTGATTGACGGTGTGCCATTCGCAACGCCGGCATTTGATGGGGCAAAAGAAGCGCAGATTAAGGGTCTTTTAGAGCTTGCAGGTATGCCTGAGTCAGGTCAGTTCACGCTATATGATGGACGGACTGGCGAGGCATTTGAGCGTCCGGTCACTGTTGGTTACATGTATATGTTGAAGCTCAACCACTTGGTTGACGACAAGATGCATGCGCGTTCAACAGGCTCTTACTCACTCGTTACCCAGCAGCCACTGGGCGGTAAAGCCCAGTTTGGTGGTCAGCGCTTTGGTGAGATGGAAGTGTGGGCACTGGAAGCATATGGTGCGGCTTATACCCTTCAGGAAATGCTGACTGTGAAGTCGGATGACGTGAA
>CAJXTO010000139.1 GCA_913061245.1 uncultured Oceanospirillales bacterium | reverse complement strand
GCATTCATTTTCATGATGCTTACGATTGTTTATCTCTCGATGGCTCACGAGCATCACTAATATAACGATTTAATTTTAACGTCCTTTAATTGGAGGAAATATGGAAACTGTAGTTGGAATGACCGCGATTGCCGTAGCACTGCTAATCGGTATGGGTGCACTTGGTACCGCAATTGGATTTGGTATCTTGGGTGGCAAATTCTTGGAAGGCGCTGCGCGTCAGCCAGAAATGGTCCCAATGTTGCAGGTGAAGATGTTCATCGTTGCGGGTCTTCTTGACGCGGTAACAATGATCGGTGTTGGTATTGCACTGTTCTTCACGTTTGCGAACCCGTTCGTGGCACAGGTTTAAGACGTCCCGATCCTTTGGATGATTTAACCGACCGCGAGGTGTAATTGTGAATTTAAACCTGACCCTTATAGGGCAGCTCATCGCATTTACGATCTTTGTCATCTTCTGTATGAAGTATGTCTGGCCCCCAATTTCTGGGGCTCTGGCTGAACGCCAGAAGAAGATCGCAGAAGGCCTTGATGCTGCCGACAAAGCGGCTCGTGACCTTGAAAACGCAAAGTCTCAGATCGAAGATGAACTGAAACAAGCGCGCACTCAAGTGACAGAGTTGCTAGAGCAGGCAAATAAAAGATCGTCACAGATCGTTGAAGAAGCACAAGATAAGGCGCGAGCAGAAGCTGAAAAGATCATGGCATCTGCCCAAGCCCAAATCGCTCAAGATGCAGCTCAGGCCCGCGAAGCATTGCGTGCTGACGTTGCGAAACTGGCTGTTGTCGGCGCAGAGCGAGTGTTAGGAGCGACTGTCGATCAGGCTGCGCACAAGAAGTTGCTAGCCGAGTTGGCTAACGAGCTTTAAGGAGGCGACCGATGGCAGAACTCACCACGATCGCCCGACCTTACGCGAAGGCAATATTCGCTCATGCCGCAGCAGCAAAAGCTGAACAGGCTTGGAGCGCGTTTTTGCAAAAAGCCGCTGTGATCACTGCTGATGAAGCGATGGTTCAAGTTCTTAAGAATCCAGCCGTTAAAGGCGATGCGAAATGCGCGATTCTTGCTGACTTGACCAAAGACGTGAGCGTAGACGGTGCAGACGCACTGATGGAGGCCCTAGCGTATTACGGGCGTCTTCTGGCCTTGCCTGCGATTTCGACAGAATTTGAAACTCTTGTGGCTCAAGGCCAACAAGCTTTGGAAGTGACGATTACGAGTGCGTTTCCGCTGGCTGCTGATGAGATTCAACTTCTGGAATCTAAATTGAAAACGCGATATGCGGGCAAATCCATTCGTGTTGAGACTGCCGTGGATCAATCGTTGATTGGCGGTTTCGAAATTAGATCGAGTGACACTGTAATTGACGCGACGGTTCGCGGACGGCTCTCGAAGATAGCCGAATCCCTGACCGCTTAAGCAAAGAGAATTTGAAAGGAAAGTTTCATGGATCAATTGAATCCTTCTGAGATCAGCGAACTGATCAAACAGCGTATTGCGAAGGCAGATATCGCTGTATCAGCAAAGAATGAAGGAACGATCGTATCCGTTTCAGACGGTATCGTTCGTATCTACGGCCTTGCCGACGTCATGTACGGTGAGATGATTGAATTTGAAGGTGGTGTCTACGGTATGGCACTTAACCTCGAGCGTGACTCTGTTGGTGCCGTTGTACTCGGTGATTATCAGAAGCTTGCTGAAGGGCAAACAGCTCGTTGTACCGGCCGCATTTTGGAAGTGCCTGTAGGTAATGGCCTTCTCGGTCGAGTTGTTGACGCGCTCGGAAATCCAATCGACGGAAAAGGTGATGTTGACTCCGACGGCACTGACGCGATTGAAAAAGTTGCGCCAGGAGTTATTGCGCGTCAGTCGGTCGACCAGCCAGTTCAGACAGGTCTGAAAGCGATCGATGCGATGGTACCAATCGGCCGCGGTCAGCGTGAGTTGATTATTGGCGACCGTCAGACTGGTAAAACCGCTGTCGCAATCGACGCGATCATCAACCAAAAAGGTACCGGCGTAAAATGTATCTATGTTGCGATCGGCCAGAAGCAATCATCGATTGCATCAGTCGTACGTAAGCTTGAAGAACACGGTGCAATGGATCACACGATCATCGTTGCGGCGGGTGCTGCCGATCCTGCAGCGATGCAGTTCTTGGCACCGTTCTCGGGTTGTACGATGGGTGAATACTTCCGTGATCGCGGTGAAGATGCTTTGATCGTCTATGATGACCTGTCAAAGCAAGCGGTTGCGTATCGTCAAATCTCGTTGTTGCTACGTCGCCCACCAGGACGTGAAGCATACCCAGGTGACGTGTTCTATTTGCATTCTCGCCTCCTTGAGCGCGCAGCGCGTGTGAACGCTGACTATGTCGAGCAATTCACAGGCGGAAAAGTAAAAGGCCAAACAGGCTCACTGACGGCACTTCCAATCATTGAAACCCAAGCTGGTGACGTTTCTGCATTCGTACCAACGAACGTGATTTCGATTACCGATGGCCAGATCTTCCTAGAGACCAACCTATTTAACTCTGGTATCCGTCCTGCGATGAACGCTGGTATTTCGGTATCTCGAGTTGGTGGTGCGGCTCAAACTAAGATTGTTAAGAAGCTTGGCGGCGGTATTCGTCTGGCACTTGCGCAGTATCGTGAACTAGCAGCCTTTGCTCAGTTTGCATCCGATCTTGATGATGCAACTCGTAAGCAACTTGAGCACGGTCAGCGTGTTACAGAGTTGATGAAGCAGAAACAGTACAGCCCGCAATCAGTTGCTGAAATGGGTCTCGTATTGTTCGTAGCGAACGAAGGCTTCTTGGATGATGTTGATGTGACCAAGGTTGTTGCGTTTGAAGCAGCGCTTCTTGACTACTTTAATTCTGAGCACGCCGCACTGCGTGATGAGATTAATGAGTCAGGTAATTACAACGACGATATTGCGGCGAAGCTCAAAGCTTGTGTCGAATCTTTCAAATCATCACGGACCTACTAAGGCCGGGTAAGAAGAAAGGGGCACAACATGGCAGTCGGAAAGGAAATTCGCACCCAGATCGGTAGCATCAAAAACACTCAAAAGATTACGAGTGCGATGCAGCTGGTTGCGGCCTCAAAGATGCGTAAAGCCCAGGAGCGTATGGGAGCAACTCGCCCATACGCAGATCGTATTTTGGAAGTCATTGGCCACTTGGCTTATGCAAACCCAGAATACAATCATTTGTACCTGGATGAGCGTGAGGTAAAGCGCGTAGGTTACATTGTTGTATCGACAGACCGCGGACTGTGCGGTGGATTAAACGCGAACCTATTTAAGAAAGTAGTCGCTGAACTCGGCGCACATCATGGCAATGGTGTGGAAGTTGATTTAGCAGTAATTGGATCAAAAGCTCTTGGGTTCTTCCGTAGCTTCGGTGGGAACGTTGTGGCAACAGCGGGTCAAGTTGGAGACCAGCCAACAGTTGCGGATCTAATTGGTAGTGTGAAAGTGATGATGGATGCCTATGAAGAAGGCAAAATCGATCGCTTGTATGTGGTTTTTAACCACTTCGTAAACACGATGACGCAGAAGCCAACAGTTCAGCAATTGTTGCCGCTTCCTAAAGACCAGCAGGATGATCTGTCTGCAAACATGGGAACGCACTGGGATTACATTTACGAGCCTGATGCACGTGAAGTATTGGATGCTTTGCTTGTTCGCTATGTTGAATCATTGGTATATCAATCAGTGGTGGAAAATTTAGCCTGCGAGCAGGCTGCTCGAATGGTTGCCATGAAAGCTGCAACAGATAACGCAGGTCAGTTGATCAATGATCTTGAGCTTGTTTACAACAAAGCGCGTCAAGCAGCGATTACACAAGAAATTTCAGAAATTGTTGGCGGTGCTGCGGCACTGTAATAACGGATTGTTTTAGGAGAAATACGATGAGTAGCGGAAAGATTGTCCAGATCATCGGCGCGGTTATCGACGT
>CAJXTO010000138.1 GCA_913061245.1 uncultured Oceanospirillales bacterium | reverse complement strand
TGACGCCGCGCAGCCTCGTCTCGGACTGCACGGGACACCCCATGGGCAGAGAAAATGACAATGGTGTCATCTGGGACTTCATCGAGTTCATCCACAAAAATGGCACCCCGCGCCTTTAAGTCGTCAACGACCGTTTTGTTGTGGACCACTTCATGACGAACATAGACCGGCGTCCCAAAAACCTCGAGTGCTCGATTCACGATGTCGATCGCTCGATCAACACCAGCACAAAAACCACGAGGATTCGCAAGCGTCACGTGCATCAGTGTGTCTCCGATGGAACAACGGACAAAATCTCGACCTCAAACTCAAGATCACGACCCGCGAGCGGGTGATTAAAGTCAACGGTCACCATCGTGTCATTGATTGTCGAGACGACACCGGGTAGCTCGGATTTGGCTTTATCCTGAAAACTCACCACCAGACCTTCCGATAATTCAACCGATGGGTCGAACTGATCTTTCGGAATTCGCTGCACATTGGATGGATTATGCTGACCAAAACCGTCTTTGGGTTCAATGCGTTCGATTTTCCGCTCACCTGCTCTCATGCCATGAATCACCGCTTCGAAAGCGGCAGGTAAATTACCATCGCCAATCACCAGTTCAGCGGGCTTTTTTTCAAATGTTGAATCCACGAGTTCGCCGGTATCTGCAAGTTTCAGAGAGAAATGCAGTTCAACTTTGCAATTTGGGCCGATGTCGAGCATCTAAATACCATCCGATTAATAAACAGCCTGCTGCTAACGTAATGCTTGTGTCGGCAACATTAAAGGCCGGGAACGACCAATGTCCCCAATGAAAGTGCAAAAAATCCACCACATAGCCAAAAGCCACACGATCGATCGCGTTTCCAATCGCGCCAGGAATCAAAAGCACGAAGCCTGCTTGCATCCATTGACATAACTCTGGATCGCGCAACGACCACAGTGAATATGCAGACACACCCATCGCCAAAACCAGAAACAGCCATTGTTGCCACCCACCTGCATCTGCCAAAAAGCTAAACGCAGCGCCGGTATTGTGTAAAAGCGTGAAAGAAAAAAACGGAAGCAAATTCAACGGCTCAGCATAGTTCAGGTAGGTCGACGCCAGTAGCTTGGTGCACTGGTCGACCAGGAAAATCGTCCCAATCACCAGTGCAAAATCAAGCCTCATGCAAACGTTCGCTCTTCGCCTGAACCCTCGACGTTATCAACGCACCGCGTACACAACGTTGGGTGATTACTGACAGTGCCGACATCCGGTCTGTGGTGCCAACACCGCTCGCATTTTTCTGATGAAGTCGCTGACACAACGACCGATAGCTGAGGGCATGCAGGATCCGAGAGCGCATCACTTGGTGCTTCAGAAAGCCGATTAAGCGTGACTTCAGATGTGATCGTGACAAACCTTAACTCATCACCTAAGGTGGCCAGTGCATCAAATACGGGGCCATCTGCATATAACGCAACCTCAGCAGACAATGATCCTTTAACGAGTCCATCGTTTCGGGCTGCTTCAATCGCTTGGTTAACAGCCTCTTTAGCCGACTGGATCAAAGACCAGTCCACTGTTGCGCGACCATTGGCTTCAGGGAGCTCCGCTTCTGTTACAGCAAAAACGAAACGATGCGGACGGGTGCCAGGCATGACTTCCCAAATCTCTTGTGCAGTGAATGACAAGATCGGCGCCATCCAACGAACAAGTGCATCTGTAATCCAGTACATCGCCGTCTGGCAGCTCTTTCTGGCATGACTGTCTGCTTTGAGTGTGTATTGACGATCCTTGATGATATCGAGATAAAAACCACCGAGGTCATCAACACAGAAGTGATGCAGCGATTGCGTCACTTCAGAAAATTCATAACGTTCGTAGTGGCCAATAATTTTTGCCGACAGCGCCTTCGTGCGGCGGATCATTTCTGCGTCCAGTGATACCAAATCATCGAGCGCAACCTGATCAGTTTCCGGGTTAAACCCGGCCATATTCGCCAACAAGAATCGCGATGTATTGCGGATACGGCGATAGGTATCTGATGTCCGGTTCAGGATTTCATGACTCACTGTCATTTCTTTTGTGAAGTCAGTTGATGCAATCCACAAACGCAAAATATCGGCGCCCAAGGTATTCATCACATCCTGTGGTGGAATCACGTTACCGAGAGACTTCGACATTTTTCTGCCGTCTTGATCCACAGTAAACCCATGGGTTAGCAGGCCCTCATAAGGCGCGCGACCATGAATCGCAACAGAGGTCAGAAGCGATGACTGGAACCAGCCTCGGTGCTGATCAGACCCTTCAAGGTATAAATCTGCAGGGAAGCGAAGACCATCACGACGCCCGAGCACTGATGCATGGGTTGTTCCGGAATCAAACCAAACATCCAGCACATCCGTGACCTTACGGTAATCCGCAGCATCATCACCAAGTAACTCGCTCGGTTCGAGATCAAACCAAGCATTAATCCCGCCTTGTTCAATTTTTGCCGCGATTTTCTCAAACAATGCTTCTGTCTCAGGATGCAACTGACTCGTCTCTTTATGCACAAATACAGTGATTGGGACACCCCAATTACGTTGCCGTGAAATACACCAGTCAGGCCGGTCCTGGAGCATCGCCGCGAGGCGATTCTTACCCCAGTTCGGTGTGAATGAAATTTTTGAATCGACTGCTTCTCGAGCCGTCTCGAGAAGCCCCTCACCTTGCATACGAATAAACCATTGAGGGGTCGCTCGATAAATCACCGGTGTTTTGTGCCGCCAACAATGTGGGTAGGAGTGTTCAAGCTTTGCTCGATGAACCAAACGACCCTTGTCTGCGAGGTACTCTGCAATCACCGGTCCGGCTTTTTCAACATGCAGGCCTGCAACGACAGACACTGAATCAGCAAACGTTCCGTCATCACGCACTGGTGTCAATAATTCAATATCGAGCGTTTTGGCTGCATTAAAATCTTCAAGACCATAGGCAGGCGCCGAGTGAACAGCACCGGTACCTGCTTCGAGCGTCACATGCTCGCCGGTAATCACAGGAACAATCCGCTCATCCCATGGTGCTTCACATTGAATTCCAGCGAGTTTGGCGCCCGTGGTGTGACCGAGGATTGTAAATTCATCGATACCATAACGCGCTGACAACGCCTCCAGACGTCCCTCAGCTAAAACCAAGGTCCAGCTTGCGCCATCCTTTTCAAACCGCGCAAGCACATATGGGAGCTCAGCGTTCACTGCGACAAATTGGTTCGCTGGAAGGGTCCAAGGCGTGGTTGTCCAAATCGCCATCGAGGCGTTTGAAGCGACATCTGATGACACGCCAAAGGCGCTTTCGATTTGATTGGTGTTTTGAATTGGAAAGGCGACATCAACGGTCCAAGTCTGACGGTCCTGATACTCGACTTCAGCTTCAGCCAACGCACTTTCGCAATCCATACACCAATACACAGGCTTTGCGCCTTGGTGGAAATGACCGTTGTTGATAATTCGTCCCAATGATCGAACGATATCTGCCTCGACGTTGTAATTCATCGTCAGGTAGGGATTATCCCAATCACCCAAGATACCAAGACGCTGAAAGTCAACCTTCTGTCGCTCGATTTGAGAAGCTGCGTAGTCTCGGCAGGCATTTCTGAACTCACTCGCGGATTGAAATTGATCTCCGATTTTACCAATCGTCGTTTCGACCTTGTGTTCGATGGGCAACCCGTGACAGTCCCAGCCTGGAACATAGGGCGAGTTATATCCCGCCAGTCCTTTGGCTTTGACAATAATGTCTTTCAACACTTTATTCACCGCGTGACCGATATGAATATCACCATTGGCGTACGGAGGGCCGTCATGCAGAATAAAGGTCTTTTCTCGATTCGCCTGCGCGTCGCGGACCTGCTGATACCAATCGTCCGCAATCCATGACGCAATCATGTCAGGCTCACGTTTCGCCAAGTTTCCGCGCATAGGAAACTCAGTGTCAGGAAGATTCAGTGTCTGTTTGTAATCAGTCATTCAGTTTCAGATCCAGTTAATACGCTCAGTAATTC
>CAJXTO010000137.1 GCA_913061245.1 uncultured Oceanospirillales bacterium | reverse complement strand
CATTGTTGATGGGTCTGATGTTCTTTGCCTTTTATAATGATTTGATGCGGTTGTAAGCCGTCGAACCAGGAAGTTCATACATGCGTTGTACTTTACCGCTGAGCGCTCTAGCGCTTGCACTTGCGATTTCTGCTCATGCTGCAGAGCCATTTCAGGCATCGGATATCCGTATCGATGGTTTGAAACGTGTTTCGTCGGGGTCTGTTTTTGATGCGCTCACGATTCAACCGGGCGATCGTGTGACGGATGCAGATATCTCATTAGCCACTCGTGCGTTATTTGAAACGGGATTTTTTGATCAAGTCGAAGTACGTGCCGATGGTGATGTGCTTGTGATCGAAGTAACCGAGCGCCCAGCCGTCTCGCGAATTGATATCGAGGGTAACCAAGCCATTAAGACGGAAGATCTCCTGGATAGTCTTCGCCGAGCCGGGATCGTCGAGGGTGATGTATTGAAGCGAGCGACGCTCGATCAGCTTGAGCAGGCGATTCAGCGTCAGTACACCAGTCGTGGCCGCTATGACGCGACCGTGAGTTCGGAGATTATCGAGCAAGACCGGAACCGTGTTGGGCTGAAGATTTCGATTTTTGAGGGATCTGTCGCGACCATTTCTCGTATTGCGATTGTGGGTAATGAAGCCTTTGACGACGATACCTTGTTGGGCGAGATGTCCCTGACAGAGGCTGGTTTATTCACTTGGTTCTCTGGATCAAATAACTACGAGACTGAAAAACTCAATGCCGATGTCGAGGCGATCCGGTCGTATTACCTAAATCGTGGTTATGTGAATGTTGAGGTTTCTGAGCCGCAAGTCGAGCTTTCTGAAAATCTTGAAGATGTATTCATCACCATCAGCGTTAACGAAGGCAAAGAGTTCCGCGTAGGTTCTGTGAATGTTGGCGGCGATCAGCCAATTGATCTGTCGTCTGCTGTTGAAGAGATGACACTGCAAACAGGTGAGATTTTCAGCCGTCGCTTGGTGAATGAGGCTGTCAGCACCATGAGCAAAAAGCTCGGGGACGCTGGTTATGCGCGTGCCCAGGTGCGTGCAGTACCTGAAATCAACGACGAAGCACAGACAGTTGACGTGACACTCGTAGTGACTCCGGGTCCTTTAGTGTACGTACGTCGTGTGGAGTTCCGAGGTAATACTGATACCTCTGATGTGGTACTTCGTCGTGAAATTCCACAGCTTGAAGCCTCTGTGAGTTCAGCGGCTGCGATTGAAAAGGGCAAGATCAACTTACAGCGTTTAGGTTTCTTTAGTCTTGTTCGTGTTTCAACGCGACCAGTTCCTGATCAAGCAGATCAGGTGGACGTAGTGTATGAGGTGAAAGAACAAGCCTCAGGTTCACTGTCGGCAAGCGTTGGCTTCAGTCAGGGTGAAGGGGTGTTACTGGGTGCGGCGGTCAGCCAGAAGAACTTCTTAGGCTCAGGTAATGCGTTGTCATTTAGCCTGCAAAGCTCGAGCTCGACCAAAGAAGCGCGTTTTTCATTTACAGACCCTTACTACACCATTGATGGCGTGAGCCGAGGTATTGATCTCTACCTCAAGCAAACGGACTTTGATGAAGAGGGAACGGCTGACTATACGACCGACGACACTGGTATAGGCCTGTCATTTGGCTACCCAATCAGCGATGAGTCGCGTGTGAGCACAAACTTTGCGATTCAAAATGTGAACTTGAAGACGGCTGCAACGGTTCCAAGTTATATCGGCGATTTTCTGGTATCTGAAGGGTTTGCCCGAACAGCGCGTGATGCAGACTTTGTGGAATATAAAGTGGGTGCAGCATACAGCTACGACACGCTGAATAAGGCGTTCCTGCCGACTGCAGGAACACGTCACCGCGTCAGCTTTGATTTGTCGATTCCTGGATCTGATTTGGAGTACTACACCACAAGTTACTTGGGTGAAACCTACATCCCGGTGCTTGATAAGGAAGATGTCAGTCTGAAGTTTAAAACGCGCCTTGGCTATGGCGAAGGGTTTGGTGACTCGTCTGGCCTGCCGTTTTTGAAAAACTTCTTTGCCGGCGGTATTCGGTCGGTCCGCGGGTACACCTATAACAGTCTGGGTCCTGTCGATACGAATGGTGAGCAAATCGGTGGTAACGTGCTGATTACAGGTACGGCAGCACTGCAATTCCCAATGCCTGGTGTTAAAGAAACTGATCAAGCACGTTTATCGCTCTTTACCGATGCAGGCCAGGTCTACGCGGATAACGTGGAATTGGGTGATCTTCGGTATTCAGCGGGTCTCGCTTTGGCTTGGATGACGCCAATTGGGCCTCTCTCGTTCACCTATGCATCGGCGCTCAATAGCGAGTCCACAGACGAAACCGAAGGCTTCCAGTTCTCGATTGGTTCAACGTTCTAATGGCTTACACACTCGCTGAGCTCGCTCGGTTGACGGCGACTGAGTTGGTGGGCGATGGATTATTTGAGGTCACAGCGTTGGCCTCATTATCTCGAGCAACTGAGTCCTGTCTGAGTTTTCTATCAAATGATTCGCGCCACGGTGAGCTTCAAACGACCCGTGCGGGCGCTGTCGTTGTTTCTAAAGCTTTGGCCAGTGAGCTCAAACAGGGTTTGGTTTCTGATGATCCGTATCGGACGTACGCTGAACTGTCTGTCTTATTTGATGAGAAAGGGATCCCGTTTGCACAGGGGGTCCATCCGAGTGCTGTGATTGATTCGAGTGCAGTTATCGCCGATAGCGTATCGATAGGTCCTGGTGCTGTTATTGGCGCAGACGTCGTTATCGGTGCGGGGTCCATTATCGGACCGAATGTCACGATTTACCCAAAAACACAGGTCGGTCTTGATTGCCTAGTTGGAGCGGCTACAGTCATCGGATATGACGGGTTTGGTTTTGCGAAGTCACCTGATGGATGGGTGAAAATTCGTCAACTCGGCGGGGTTGTCATCGGAGATGATGTCGAGATTGGGGCAGGCTGTACGATTGATCGAGGCGCGCTTGACGATACGGTGATCGAGCACGGCGTTAAACTGGATAATCAGGTGCATATTGCGCATGGCTGCCGCATTGGCGCACGAACAGCGATGGCGGGCTACGTTGCGCTTGCAGGTGGTACTGTCATTGGTTGCGACGTCACCGTTGGTGGTATGACGGGTTTTACAGGACACTTGTCTGT
This sequence comes from uncultured Oceanospirillales bacterium, assembly GCA_913061245.1. Classification (GTDB taxonomy): domain Bacteria; phylum Pseudomonadota; class Gammaproteobacteria; order Pseudomonadales; family Litorivicinaceae; genus HIMB30. The sequence continues at coordinate 871 of CAJXTO010000137.1, read as the reverse complement.
CTGTGATAAAGTGCACATCGGTGCAAACGCACTGGTGACGCAATCGATTACTGTCCCTGGAGCCTATTTAGGAGGTGCTGGGGGCGTGATGAAAGCTGAGGACTGGCGTAAGAACGCGGTCCGCTTCCGGCAATTAGACGCAATGGCGCGTCGGATACAGGTGCTTGAAAAGCAGCTGGATATGAAGAGTAAGGACTCATAATGCTTCTGGATATCAAGGAAATCCGTGAATACCTGCCGCATCGCTACCCATTTTTATTAGTGGATCGTGTGGTTGAGCTTGAAGTTGAAAAACGTGTGAAAGCGATCAAAAACGTCACATGTAATGAAGACTTCTTTAATGGTCACTTTCCTGATCATCCGGTCATGCCTGGAGTCTTGATCATTGAGGCTTTGGCGCAAGCAGCCGGTGTTCTCGGATTTAAGACGATGGATAAGAAACCGTCGGAAGGCTCAATTTACTTGTTTGTTGGTGCGGATGACGTGCGGTTTAAGCGCCAAGTTGTGCCTGGTGATCAGCTCGTATTGGAAGCTGAAGTATTGCGCGTCCGCGCGGGCGTTTGGAAGTTTGGCTGTCGAGCGAGTGTCGACGGCGAAACGGTGTGTACAGCCACCATCATGTGTGCGGATAGGACAGTTTGACGGCGATTCATCCACAGGCACTGGTCGACCCAAAAGCAGAACTTGCTGAAGACGTTGAGGTTGGCCCGTTTGCCATCATTGGACCTGAGGTCACCATCGGTGCAGGAACCGTGGTTGGCCCGCATGCGATTTTAAAAGGTCCAACAACCATTGGTGCGCGTAATCGAATATTTCAATTCGCATCTGTGGGTGAAGATTGCCAAGATAAAAAATACAAAGGTGAACGGAC
>CAJXTO010000136.1 GCA_913061245.1 uncultured Oceanospirillales bacterium | reverse complement strand
CGGTTGTAATTCAATCCTTCAGACAGACACCACTGACGGAACTTTGAGTGACTTAGGGAATCGCGAGACTCTTCAACCTGATTCCACAAATTCAGCAAGGTGACAAATTCACTCGATGGATCGGTAATCGTTTCGTTTGAAAAATTAGGCTCACGTGGATCCTGAATAGAGAGCGCGGAAGCAACCACACTGACTTCCCAAAACACACGTCGCGTTTCTGCATCCAGCAAAATTCGGCCGATCCTTGGGTCAAGAGGCATCCGAGCAACTCGACGACCAAGCGGTGTTAATCGACCCTTCGCTGACACCAGATCTAATTCCCTAAGCTGATTAATACCATCTCGAACAAGCTGGGGCTCAGGCGGATCGACAAAAGGAAAGTCCAGTGGATCACCAAGATCAAGATCAAGGCACTGTAAAACCACAGATGCCAGATTCGTTCTTAAGATTTCAGCATCTGTGAATTCAGCGCGTGATTTAAAGTCATCTTCGTCAAACAGACGAATAGCGATGCCTGGCTCAGTTCGCCCGCATCGTCCTGAACGTTGATTGGCACTCGCCTGACTGATCGGCTCAATCGGTAACCGTTGGATTCGACTGCGAGGTGAATAGCGGCTAATCCTCGCAAGACCAGAATCGATAACGTACCGAATCCCCGGGACGGTCAGTGACGTTTCGGCAACATTGGTCGCTAGAACGATCCGCTGCATCCCCTGCCCGCTCGGATGAAAAATTCGTGTTTGTTCTTTGGCGCCAAGCCGAGCATAAAGAGGTAACACATCAAGCCGATCGACAGCCGCCTGTCGCAAAAATTGAGAGACGTCTCGAATTTCACGTTCCCCTGGTAAGAAAACCAAGATATCACCCATCGGGCGTTGCTGATTCCGATCAATTGAACGTAAATCAAAGACTGCTTGATGAATTGCTTGCGCGAGCCGAGTCCCATCTAACTTTGAGATATCGACATCCCGAATGGGGTGATATTGAACTTCCACCGGAAAAGTTCGCCCCGAAACCTGTATCACAGGCGCATGATCAAAGTGCTCGCTAAACTTCTCGTAGTTAATCGTAGCCGAAGTCACAATGACCTTCAGATCAGGTCGCTTGGGGAGAATTGTTTTCAGAATTCCTAGCAGAAAATCGATGTTGAGACTGCGTTCGTGAGCCTCATCGATAATGATTGTGTCATATCGTTCGAGCAATGGGTCATCACGAAATTCTGCGAGTAACAGTCCATCTGTGACTAGTTTGATCGATGTGTGATCAGAACTTTGGCGTTCAAAACGCACCTGATAACCGCAGAGATCGCCAAGCTCGGTCTGAAGCTCTTCTGCAATTCGGTTAGCGACGGAGCGAGCCGCTAAACGACGGGGCTGGGTGTGAACAATCTGTTTCTTCACGCCGCGACCAAGTTTCAAGCACAGCTTTGGTAACTGTGTTGTCTTGCCCGAGCCTGTTTCACCCACAACCACTACAACTTGATGTGACGAGATCGCTTTCTCAATTTCATCAAGCGCGTCTGTTACCGGAAGATCAGGGAATTCAAGTGTCAGTAATGACTCTTGATCCTCTTTCGGATGCGGTATTTCACAAGTAAACGATGACAAAGTGCTCTCACGTCGATTGGGCGGACGAAAACTGAATGATTCCGAACAAAAAATCAACTCACCGCTTTTTTCGTCACATGAAATATGTAACTCTCGAATGGTGATGTATAGGATCTTTTCATGAATCGCCCAAGCGCTATCACCGAGGCCATTACACTTCTCGAAACCTCAGTTCACCCAAGAAATCACCTCGCTTTTCTAAGCCAAGACGAAGTCGACCGATTGATTAACCGAACTGATGCAACGCTCTACCCTCTCATACGCAGTTGCGCTCTGGCCGTGCTCAATAGCGGTGTCGCGACTGATGATAGTCTCGGTTTATTTGCTCAATACCCAGACTTCGACATGGAGTTTGAGCGCCATCCACGAGGGCTCAAAGTCATTTTGAAACACGCGCCAGCGCAAGCATTTGTTGATGGCGTTCTAATCGAAACGATTCATGATCAATTATTCGCAGTCCTGAGGGATTTATTGCATAGCCGAGACCTGTGCCAGGAACCTCAGGAGCTCTCCCCCAACGAATGCTCAAATCTTGTTTTTCAGATCCTACGAAACGCTAAAGTTCTTGAATCAAATCGAGAACTTTCCTGCATCGTATGCTGGGGTGGACACAGCATCAGTAAATCGGAATACGACTACACACAAGCTGTGGGACAAGAGCTTGGGCTACGCAAGCTCGATATTTGTACCGGCTGTGGCCCCGGAGCGATGAAAGGACCGATGCGGGGTGCACTCTATGCCCACAAACGGCAAAAGTATGTGCAGGGACGATTCATCGGGATCAGTGAACCAGGCATCATCGCGGCCGAACCACCGAACGGTGTCGTGTCTGAACTGGTCATCATGCCCGATATTGAAAAGCGTCTCGAGGCCTTTGTCCGAATCGCACATGGCATTGTCATTTTCCCTGGTGGCGCAGGGACATTTGAAGAAATTCTCTATTTATTAGCAATCTTGAGTGATGCACGCAATGCTGACGATCCTCTTCCGGTTATTTTAACAGGGCCAGAATCATCAAAGGCTGTTATTGATTCCTACATGCAATTCTTGATCGAGACCTTGGGGCAAGATGTCGCTTCTCGCATCGAAATCATCATCGATGACGCTGTCGCCGTCGCCGAGCGGATCCAACGCGGTCGAGACGATGTGAAAACATATCGTTTACGCACGGACGACGCCTATTATTTCAACTGGACTCTACAGATACCAAATGCGCTGCAATCGAGCTTCATACCAACCCATGAATCAATGGGAGCACTTCAGCTTGATGAGAATCAGGAGCCACAAGATCTCGCTTGCGAATTACGTTGTTTGTTTTCTGGAATTGTCGCAGGTAACGTCAAACCAGAGACGCGGCGATTGATCAATGCGCGAGGGCCCTTTGAAATTCAGGCCGCTCCTCGCCTTGTTGCAGCGATCGATAGCCTGCTACAACGTCTTATCAATGAGAACCGAATGAAGATCGACGGAAATTACAAACCGTGTTACAAAATCGTCTCAAAACATTGAAAAATATTGAGATAGTTGGCGCTATTTTGCGCGCCATCGTCCGTATTATGTTGTTGGTAGGCTGGTTTTTAGTCTCGTTAATTCAACAGTCGCTTGGCTTCATTCTCAGAACAGGTGATGGACGGCATCTACGACTCAGATTTTATCGAGGGGCATTGCGGATACTCGGAATTCGTATACGGGTATTCAATGACTTCAGCCTCCGACGTCCATTATTTGTCGTAGCCAATCATGTGTCCTATCTGGATGTCTTTGTTTTGGGCAGCCTCATTCCAGCTGTATTTGTGTCGAAACAGGAAGTGCGAGATTGGCCAGTTGTCGGCTGGGTCGCTTGGCTTCAACGCACAATTTTTATTGCCCGGAGACGAACGCGCGCCGGCGATGAACTTGCCCCGCTCAGCGAGGCCTTAGAAAGCGGATTTAATGTCATCATGTTCCCCGAAGGCACATCGACTGACGGGACTGCTGTCCTACCATTTAAAAGTGCCCTTTTTGAAGCACCTAAGCGAGCCAACGCATATACGCAGCCTGTTAGCCTAATCTATCGGGAACGCCATGGAGGCGTTTTATCAGATAAAGATCGACAGTTTTATACGTGGGGAACTGACGCACCGTTTTTTAATCACTTCTTGAAACTGATTTTACGCCCTGGTGTCCTTGTCGAAGCGTGGATTCGGAAACCTGTTAGTCCGCAAGTCGATCGTAAACAACTCGCCAAAATTGCAGAAACACGCGTGAGTGCGCCGTTAAGACACCGCGTCGATCGGCATTTCAGCTAGTCTTCGATAGTACAAAACGCGACAGCATGCGTACGCTCGTCGCTAATACTTAAAAGAATTCGGTATGCAAGTGCATCCTTGAGAGTTGGATTTTCCGCATTCAGTGCGACCATCGGCTTCCCGAGCGCATCATGCATGATTGATACGTCGTGGAAGCC
>CAJXTO010000135.1 GCA_913061245.1 uncultured Oceanospirillales bacterium | reverse complement strand
TCGTATTATGACTATCTCAAACGGATCTTTCATGCCGCAGGGCCAGCTATTTGTCATATCAGCACCATCAGGTGCTGGCAAAACGAGTCTCGTTGCCGCGACCATCGCGCGCGTCAGAGATTTAGCAGTGAGCGTGTCTCATACCACCCGAAGCCCCCGTCCCGGCGAGGTTGATGGTCGCGACTACCACTTCGTCGAGCAGTCGGAGTTCGAAAACTTGATTGCATCTGGCTCTCTTTTTGAACACGCCAAAGTATTCGGAAATTTTTACGGTACATCAAAAAAAGCCGTTGAAGCACAGCTTGCAGCAGGAACAGATGTCATCTTAGAAATTGATTGGCAAGGTGCAGCGCAAGTCCGGGAAATGGCGCCAGAAGCCGTGTCTATTTTTATTCTTCCGCCCACCCGCGAAGCACTGAAAGAGCGCCTGATCGGACGCAAGCAAGATGATGCGGCAATCATCGATTCAAGAATGGCGGAAGCCGATGAAACCATTGAACAGGCACCGCATTTTGACTATTGGGTCATTAACGATGATTTTGAAATCGCACTCGAACAGTTGAAGTCAATCATTGTGAGCCACAGGCAACGTCGCCCTCAAATCCAATCTAAACACCCGAATTTTCTAGAAAAACTTCTCGGCCAACAATAAATTGCATATACTGTTGGGCTTCCTGATTTTTAACTGAGGATTAATCATGGCTCGAGTGACTGTCGAAGACTGTCTCGAAAACGTCGAGAATCGTTTCGAACTCGTAATGCTAGGCACGCGCCGCGCGCGTCAGCTGTCTACTGGTGGCAAAGACCCATTGGTAGCGGAAGAAAATGACAAGCCAACAGTCATCGCATTGCGCGAGATCGCTGAAGGTTTAATTAATCGTGAAGCATTGGATGCGGAAGACGCGAAAACTGAAGCTGAACTCGAATTGGCTCGCGCACGTTTCGAACCACGTCAGCCTGTATTCGATAACGATTTCTAAGTCATGAACGCCGCCGTCGAAACCATTGACGGCTTATGCAGCCGTCTGACCCGATACCTAGAGGATGATGAAATCCGTCAGGTCAGACGCGCATATCTCTATTCAGAACAAGCGCACGACGGTCAAAAACGTCGGTCTGGCGATCCCTACATTATCCATCCGCTTCAGGTTGCTGAAATTCTTTCGGATATGCGTATGGATCACCAAAGTCTCATGGCAGCGATGCTCCACGATGTCATTGAAGATACTGGGATCGCCAAAGATGCTCTGCATTCACAATTTGGAGAGGCTGTTGCGGAACTCGTTGACGGTGTAAGTAAGCTGACTCACATCAGCTTTGAAACCCGTGCTGAAGCTCAGGCAGAGAACTTCCAAAAAATGACCTTAGCGATGGCTCGTGACATTCGAGTCATCATCGTGAAACTCGCTGATCGACTGCACAACATGCGAACCATTGGGTCATTGAATCCCGAAAAACGCCGTCGAATTGCGAAAGAAACGCTCGACATCTACAGCCCCATTGCGAACCGACTCGGCATGTACGAATTACGAAGCGAACTCCATGAGCTCGCCTACCGTGCGATGTATCCCATGCGAATCGAGCGCATCGAGAGGGCTGTACAGAATGTCGCGGGTAACCGTAAAAAAATCGTATCCGAGATTCTCGAATCACTTGAAGGCGCTCTCGAAAAGAGTGAAATCAAGGCACGCGTTGAAGGCCGTGAAAAAGCGGCCAACAGTATTTACCGAAAAATGCGAGACCAAAGAAAATCGTTCTCAGACATCATGGATGTTTACGCATTCAGGATCGTGACTGACTCGGTCGACGATTGTTACCGCACACTTGGGATTGTGCATAATTTGTACAAGCCACGTCCTGGTCGATTCAAAGATTACATCGCTATTCCAAAGGCAAATGGTTACCAAAGTCTGCATACCACGCTCTTTGGTATGCATGGCGTACCCATCGAAATCCAAATTCGCACCTCGGAAATGGACGCCATGGCGTCTGGTGGAATCGCCGCGCATTGGCTCTACAAGGCAGGTTCTGATGATACTGCCGCTGTCCAAAGGACCAATCGTTGGGTTAAAGGTTTGCTAGAGATCCAGCAACGCGCAGGTAATTCGCTCGAATTTATTGAAAACGTGAAGATCGATTTGTTCCCTGACGATATTTATATCTTCACACCGAAAGGCAAAATCATGGAGTTACCTACTGGGGCAACAGCCGTTGATTTTGCATATGCGGTACACACAGACGTTGGTAATCGTTGCGTTGCTTGTCGAATCGATAAAGCGCTCGCACCACTCTCAACAGTTCTTCAATCAGGCCAAACCGTTGAGATCGTGACAGCCAAACACGCTAAACCGAATTTGGCTTGGCTCTCTTTTGTTGTAACCGGCAAGGCGCGCTCAGCAATCCGTCACTTCTTGAAAAATCAGCAACGTTCAGAGTCTGTGAGTCTTGGACAGCGACTCTTAAGCCGAGCCCTTGCCAATCTTGGATCGAGTTTTGAACAAGTCACCGATGAACAGAAGCTCAATCTTGTTAGCGAAACTGAACTCACAGAATTTGATGACATCCTTGAGGACATCGGTCTTGGTAATCGAGTCGCCTATTCTGTGGCCAGACGACTGACCCCAGATGCAGATGCAGAACCTGCCAAGCTGTCACAGAGCGGCGACACACGACCTCTTGCGATCAAGGGCTCTGAGGGGCTTTTAACGAGCTACGCGAAATGTTGCCGACCAATTCCCGGCGATCCGATTGTTGGTCACATTTCCAAAGGCCGCGGGATGGTTATTCATCATGAGACCTGTAATAACGTCTCAGAGATCCGGGATAATCCAGAGAAGTGCGTTTTCCTCACTTGGGATGATGATCTTAATGGTGAGTTCTACACCGCTTTGAAAATCCTTGTTGAAGCGGAAACCGGCATCATTGCCAACATCGCATCTGCAGTATCAGAGGCAGATGCAGCGATTGATCGCATCAACCGCGAAGAACGCGATGCGAAAACCAGTGTGATCGTTCTTGAGGTCGGGGTACGCGATAGACAGCATCTTGCAAATGTTGTCCGTCAAATTCGCCGCATCAAGTCGGTTATGAAAATCTCACGTATACGAGCCTAATCATGAACAAAAGCTTTATCGCGACAGCACATGCTCCTGCCGCAATCGGAACCTATTCTCAAGCAGTCAAAGTTGGTCAAACAACCTATCTGTCTGGCCAAATCCCCCTCGTTCCCGAGAGCATGGCACTAGTTGAGGGGAACATCGAGGCAGAAGTCCGTCAGGCATTCACCAATTTGAAAGCGGTCTGTGAGGCAGCCGGCGGCGACCTCAATCAACTCGTCAAGGTGCATGTTTTTCTCACTGATCTCAGTCACTTCCCTGTTGTGAATCAGGTCATGGAAGAATTTTTTGAAGCACCATACCCAGCGCGTGCAGCCATTGGAGTCGCTGAACTTCCCAAAGGTGCGCGCGTTGAAGTCGATGGAATTATGGTGAGCTAATCACTGCCTCGCAGGTCGGATACCGTAACGCTGGCATCTGACCTCGATAACGCGACTGAATGATTCGTCCGGTCACTGCTGGCTTTATACCCGTCCCAATCCCATCCAGCAGGTCAAAAATCTGTTGGTAGGATGTCGAACCCTCGTCGACCCCATGGATCAACCGAGGCACCTGCGTCCCATCCAAGTGAGCCCTTGCCAGAGCCCGTAACCAGGAGACCGCATCGTCTCGATGTATTCGGTTTGAAACTGTCTCCGGATTCAATTGCTCTCTCATTGCCGAATCTTTGAGTCGAATCAAACTTGTCGCTGTATAAAGCCCCGTAAATCGAATAATAGTCGAGGGTGCTTTGATCCGTTCGATATTGAGTTCCGCCTCGCGAACACAATGGCCCCGCCAGTGATCTGGCTCAACTGCAACAGATTCATCTAACAACCCGGATTGATGCTGACCGAAAACTGCTGTCGAACTCACCCACATCACCGGATGCCGACGGCCAGGCAAAGATGCAAATTGACGAAGTCGCTCCGAAACGCCCACGTAACGCTCACGATAGGCGTTTTCAGTGCGCGCGTCTGGAGTCACAATAGCGATAATGACTGCATGCGGAGCAAGCGGCAGTTGTGCCAATTGATCCCAGCTATCGGCAGCGTCT
>CAJXTO010000134.1 GCA_913061245.1 uncultured Oceanospirillales bacterium | reverse complement strand
GAAGCAATGGAAGCTCTCGCCGATGGACCTGCAATCACGAGTCCGATGGGAGGATTACACCAAGGCGAAGGAAGAGATGTTCATGCGAACCAACATCCCTGAGGCTCCTTGGTATGTTGTGGAAGCAAACGACAAGCGACGGGCTCGATTGAATTGTATCAATCATCTTTTGAGCTTAGTCCCCTATGAGGAGGTGCCGCATGAAACGGTGGTTCTCCCTGATCGGGTTTCGAACCCTGACTATGAACGCAGTGCACTGCCTCGAGAATTGTACGTTCCTGAGAAGTACTAATCAGTTGGTCCTCTGATATGCTCGGCATACGGAGGATCTATGCGTATCAGTTGTATTCAATACACGGCAGAGCCGAATACTGCAGTTTCAGAATCGCGGTTATACCCCTTACTTGATCGGGCGGTCGATGGGGGTGCGAGCGTAGCCCTACTTCCTGAGTGCGCATTATTTCTGTCAGCCAACCAGACCTCCTCACGCGAGTATGCATTGATGATGGATGCGCCTGAAGTGAAACGACTTCAGGACTATGCAAAGACGCATCAGATCACGCTGATTGTTGGTTCGTTGATCATGAATACTGAACAGGGCGTGAAAAACCGCACTTTGGTTATCAATACCGAGGGTGTCATTCAGGCAACCTACGACAAGATTCATTTGTTTGATGTGGATTTAGCATCAGGTGAAAGTTATCGGGAGAGTGCGCTTTTTAAGGCAGGCTCAGAGCCTGTGATGACTTCGATTCATGGTTGGACGGTTGGTCTATCGATTTGTTTCGATTTGCGGTTTCCGGCGTTGTATCGCCATTATGGATTATTGGGTACCGAATTAATTGTAGTGCCGGCAGCATTTACGAAAACGACAGGGCAAGCGCATTGGTCCACATTATTGCGCGCACGTGCCATTGAAAACGGCTGTTTTATCGCGGCCGCTGGTCAATGTGGCACGACCTCAGAAGGGCGTGAGACCTATGGGCATTCTGTTATCTATGATCCGTGGGGGGAGTGCTTGGGTGAACTTTCGGATGAGCCTGGTGTGTTAACGGCCGATCTTGATTTGGAGCGAGTGCAGACAGTCCGATCTTCGGTACCAGTGATGAGTCAGCATCGCGAGTTTAAGGCGTGATTCTTAAGAGCTGTCCTCGGGTTGAGTCGGTCAATAAGTAGATGGCGCCATCTGGGCCTTCCCGAACATCTCGGATACGCCCAAATTCCCCACGGTATAAGCGTTCTTTTTGCTTTAACTGGCCATCTTCAAAAGCGAGACGTACAAGCATCTGTGCCTTGAGTGCGCCTACGAACAAGTTGTCTTTCCACGCTGGAAATTGCTTGCCTGAATAAAAGGTCATACCAGACGGTGCGATTGAGGGGTCCCAATACAGCAGTGGTTGTTCGAGACCCTCTTTTTCGACACCTTCGCCGATTGGAGTGCCAATACCGTAATTGCGGCCGTATGTAATGGTTGGCCAGCCATAGTTCTTGCCTGCTTCGATTCGATTGACCTCATCGCCACCCTGTGGACCATGCTCATGAACAAACAGATGACCTTGGGCATTCAAAGCAATACCTTGCGGATTGCGGTGTCCGACCGAGTAGAGCTCTGGTCGCGCAGATAACGATGTAAATTCTGGGTTGTCAGCAGGAATGCTGCCATCGAGATTGAGTCGAATAACAGATCCTGCAGCATCTGAGAGATCTTGAGCGCGTTCTCGCTCACCACGGTCTCCGATCGTTAAAAATACATGCTTTTCTGTGAGCGCAATTCGACCGCCAAAATGATGTCCAGATGTTGTTGTCAGCGGAAGAGCATAGAGTCTCGTGACGTCGACAAGTGAGTCGTCAACTAATCGTCCACGCCATAGCTCGGTTCCCGTGGTTCGGTCTTCTCGTACCCCAGAGAGCGCCAGGTACACCCAAAGTTCGCCGTTGATCCATCTGACTTGGACGTCAAGGAGTCCGCCTTGTCCGATTGCCGTGACCGGTGGAACGTTCTTGATTTGCGTCCGCGTGTTGGATTCCAGATCGAGATGGACGAGCTGACCGGAGCGTTCAGTGATTAAAACTTTTGTTGGTTCGATCCAAGCGAGTGACCATGGGCGGTCGAGTCCAGTGGCAACGACTTCGACACGCGGTGTGGCGGATACAGCAAGGCTAAATGCCAAAAATACTGCGGCCACGATTAATATGAAATATCTCGTGTATGGGAACATCTGAACTCCGGAAAACCGATGGAAATATGCCGATCGATCTATCGATTTTCAAGTACAGGCAGTAAGCTTTTTCTCAACGATTCTGAGGAGGAATGGATGATGAAACAGTGGTTAGTTGGTGGTGCTCTTGTTCTCGGCCTGACAGGATGTGCTTCTCAAGCAATTGAGAACATGAATGCGGGCCTGAGTCTCGCGATGGGTAAGAACGTGAGTCATTTAACAGAGGCGCTCGGCCAACCGATTGAAACAACTGATCAAGGTTCTCGTACGCGGTATCGCTGGTTTAAAGAAAGCCACATCGAGCCCTGTAATGTGGAAGTCTGGGCGGATTCCGATGGGATTGTCCGGAAAACAAGTTGGACGGGTTACCGTGGAGCATGTGAGTCATTTGCCGAGGGGTTGAGTCGCGTATATCCCTTAAAATAGGTCGGCGTCTTTGATCGATTGGGTCGGCGCCATCCGGTTTGTGTAAATACTTTGTGAGCGATCAACTTAGGTTTGATGATTTGCATCGGTTTTTGATGGGAAGCCGGATCGAAACTCCATTTGGCGAGAGGGCGAGCCAGTAGATCGCAGAGTTGGTGTCCCGCAAGGTTCGCTTTTTTGGGGATAAATAATGATTCAAGTGGGTACTGGCTGAAGTCCGGTAAATGGTGTCCGAGGGGATTGGCTTGCGTCAGGATGTGTTGAAACTCAATTTGAGCGGCTCGGTCATGGCGTTTGCCACGGCTTTCGAAAATCACTTGTGTTGGTCTGCCTGCCTGATTATTGATAGCCAAAAATTGGCGTGTGCGTTCAAGGCAAAACCGAATGGCTAGATCATAAGGGTCGAAGGGATGGGCGTAGCGACGGGTTAGCGCAACCTTGTCGATACAGGCACTGATGATCGATGCGTCCGTGTCATCAATCCATTGCAGGAGTTGAGCCATCCAGCGTTTGTGAATTGTAGTCTCTCTCAATATCGAAAAAGCGCCGGTTTTTCTTCGCATGTCTGATTCATGAAGGATGAGATCGGCATGCCCAAAAAATTCTTCTTTCAGTGTCTTAAGTTGCGGAGCAACGTGATCAAAGTAATGGTCCTTTCGGATAATACAGAAGACGAGATTGAGCATCGGAAATCTCGGGTCAATGGGGTCAAGATTGGCATCGCCAGACTCATCAACAAACACGACATAATCGCCAAAAGCGCTTGTCTTTGAGGCACCCTCAAGGACTTGGTTGGTCGCTAAAAATGGCTCTATACGCGGGCTTTTCGCAAATTGGGTTGATTTCATAGTGGTCCTCCTGAGTGGAGGCTAGACAAAATTCATCACGGATGTGCCTTGATGTGTGAGAAGTCTTACAGCTTTGTCAGTGAGTCCTCTTTTCTTTTTTGCAGTTGCGAAAAATTTACTGAAATTTTGGTTTGAGTCTGGCGATTCGGAGTAAGTCTTCTTATAATCATGCACCGCCATCGGCATAGGTTTTTATGCCATTAAGTTTGAACGCCTTCCGCAAGGGTCGGAAATTTCAAGGTAGGAATGGACTCGATGATCGAGATCAAAACTGGGTTGGATTTGCCCATCAAAGGATCACCAAAGCAGGAAATCGGAGAGGGTAACGCGGTCACGCGTGTTGCTGTCATTGGATCTGATTATCCTGGAATGAAGCCCACCATGCTTGTCAAGGAAGGTGATCAGGTCAAACTGGGTCAGCCGTTGTTTGCTGACAAGAAAAATGAAGGCGTGCAATTCACAGCGCCAGGTTCAGGAAAAGTCATTGAGATTAATCGTGGTGAACGCCGAGTGTTCCAATCGGTTGTGATCGAACTGGATGGCAAAGACACCGCTGTGAAGTTCAAGGCACACAGTGACTTGGGTGCGTTGACGCGTGATGCAGTTGTCGAAGAATTGGTCGAAAGCGGTCTTTGGACAGCTATTCGTCGTCGTCCTTACGAGAAGGTTCCAGCGATTCA
>CAJXTO010000133.1 GCA_913061245.1 uncultured Oceanospirillales bacterium | reverse complement strand
CAGACAATCTATCGTCTATCACCCACTACATCTTGATCAGGTTTCACTCCGCCTGCGCTAATCGCCTCGCGCGCTTTGTCGTGAAAGTCTGTTTTACTAACGTAAGTCCATCCGACGGACATCAGCACATCGTTTTTGAACACGTAGGGCGTAAAATCGTCATCTAAATTTTTCGTCCCCGACGTCAGTCCAGTGCGGATGAAGTGAATCTCGACTTGTTCCCCATAGCTGAGATATCGCTCTGGCTGCCTTTTAAAATGCGATGGAATAACCTGCTGATTGGTTTGTAAAATTGCGAGCACATACTCTCTCGCGTCACCAATAGAGATTTGAGCTGCAACCGACTTGTAATCCGATACTGCTTTCTGAGTAATCGGGGTTGGGGCGCATCCACCAAGACTGACAATCACTGCCATTAAGGCCATCAATTTGAGAATGCGATCTGCTCGTACGAATGAAGATCTCATGCTTTGTATATCGGTGCTAGGTCTATTTTCTAAAGGGATGGTAACCACATCCAATGCCTTTCCAAAATATTTATAGATAAAGGTTTCCCTTTGCATCAGAAATCGAGAGGATGACCAGATGATTCAACTCTACAGCATTCTCGCCATATGCATTTTGGCGCCACTGGTTGCATCGTGGCTCAGCGTCGATATCTATCGCGCTTTTTCGATTGAGGTCGGTTCTGCATTAGGCATCATTGGCTTTTCGACAATCCTCATTGCATTTCTCATCTCAGGAAGAACGCGCTGGCTATCGAATCTCATCAACATCGATCAGGCGATGCGTGCACATCGAACCGTGGGCATCGTTGCACTCGGCACAGTCTTCTTACACCCTTTCTTTTTCACTGGTTCACTGTCGGGAGGTAACCGCCCTTGGGACCCAACCCGAGTTCTAACGATCACAACCGATTTCGAAGCGATGGCGTCAGGGATTGTTGCCTTTCTTCTATTACCGAGTTTTGTGCTACTCGCCATCTGGCATTCAAAGCTCGAGTATCGCTATGAGACTTGGCGTTGGATTCATGCAATTGGTGGTTGCGCCCTGGTCGGACTCGTTCTGCACCATACGCTAACAGCCGGACGCTACAGTTCACAGGAAGTAATCGCGCTTCTCTGGGTCGCTGGATCAATCGTCGCTTTCGCATCGATTATCGATAGCCGATTCATCCGTGGATTAAGCAAACAACACAACCCCTGGACTGTCAGCAAGATCGAACAGGTAACCCCTAAACAATGGTCTCTGACTGTGTCGCCGTCGAATAACCAGAAACTTCAATATCAAGCAGGCCAATTCGCTTGGCTAACCATTGATAAAGGTCCTTATTCAATGGAAGAACACCCATTTTCAATCAGCTCAGCACCAGCAGACGGAGCACATCTGACATTTCTTATCAAAGAACTCGGTGATTTCACCAACAACCTGAGCCGTATTCCAGTAGGAGCACGAGCCTATGTGAACGGCCCCTATGGACACCTCACAGTCAATAATCGTAATGAGCCGGGTATCGTTATGATTGCAGGTGGCGTGGGAATCGCTCCAATGCTTGGGATAATTCGAGAGCTTAAATCAACGAACGACCCACGACAGATTCAGCTGATCTATGGCAACCGTAGCGAGTCACAAATCGCCTTCAAAGACGAATTGGATCCACTCAATCCTCTGTACGTCATCGCCGAGCCGACTGCACAATGGAATGGGGCGAGGGGAGTAATCGATACAAAATTACTCCAAAACAACCTATCCCAGGAACAGTTGCATGATTGGCTCTTCGTTCTTTGCGGCCCACCTGCAATGCTAGAGGGTGTGGAAAACTATCTCAGAGGGAACAGCGTGTCCGAATCACGCATTGTGTCAGAGCGGTTTAACTTCGGATGAACGATCTACTGCATCCTCAATACATTCAAGAATGAGCTCTGCCCGAGACGAAACACCGGCTTTCTGATAAACAGCATGCTGCTGTGCCTTTACGGTTCCCTCGCTCGTTCCTCGAAGAGCACCAATCTCTGAAATCGAAAATCCTTTGATAGTCAAAATTGCTACTTCTGACTCTGCTGGGGTTAGTTCTAGCTTCGTGACCCGATTCAGAATTAGATCACTTAAACCTTGTTTTAATCGAGCCAGGGATTCACGCATCTCAGACTCTTGTCGCCGACTCACTTTGACATAATCTCTGAGGATGACCAGAGAAATCAAAATTGCAATCGTCGCAATTGTCTCGACGACAAGATGCAAAATACCAATGGAATCTTGGCTTTCTCCACTCACCACATCAACGATGACATCAATTGCGAAGAAAAGAGAGCATCCGAGCAACAGAAGCATCGTCAACTTTGCCATCAATTCTTTGTTCACGAGTAATCCTTAAACCTCAGTTTATGGGTAGCTAGATTGTCTATCTTGCACCTGAGTTTACAGACAGAACTGGGTTTATCACCAACACTGTGTTGACCAAATACTTGGAGGACACTCAATGAAATGGTTAATTACACTGCTCAGTTCACTCGTTATCACTCACGCGGCCTACGCTTCCGAAGATGATATTCGCTGTGTCAGCGATTCAGGGTCTCGCCAAACCGAAATGGAAGTCAAACAACATTTTGAGCAGCAAGGTTGGGAGGTCAGACGCATCAAAAATGAACATGGCTGTTATGAGATCTACGCGATCGATAATAAAGGAAATCGTCGAGAGGCGTACGTCGATCCAAACACGTTGGAAATCATTCGTGATGATGACTAAATCAATCGACTTCGTGTGGGATTTGCCCACACGAATTTTTCACTGGTCACTCGTACTCGCCTTTTTGGGAGTGCAAATAACCGCAGAATGGTCCGATAGTATCCATGAACTATTTGGCTATATGGTTTTGACGCTCGTTGGCTTTCGAATTATTTGGGGTGTCTTTGGCCCACCAACGGCCCGATTCAAACATCTTGTCCCTACGCTTCGCTCAATCAAAGAGCATGTTGGAAACCTCATCAATCAGAACATCCAGCACGCTATCGGACACAATCCATTGGGCGCGCTGATGGTTATCATATTGCTATCAACGCTCAGTATTGCTGGCATCACAGGCTATTTAAGTCAAACGAATGCTTTTTGGGGTTATGAATGGGTGAATGATATCCACGAAGCCTCAGGTGAACTCTCTCTAGTCTTAGTCGGCATTCATGTATCTGGTGTTGCTGTCATGAGCATCCTCGAGGGTCAAAATCTGATCTCTCGGATGTGGATTAAACATCAGTCTCGATAAACTGAGTAAGATCTGAGGTGCTTTCAATAACCAAAGCACCTTATCTCATGGTGTGGAGTCATCGAGATATGAGACACTCACATGGTTATTCTTTCTTGAATCAAAAGAGTCTCATCATGGATCGCGACGCATTTTTCAATTCATTGTGGAACCAATACATACAGGTAACACCCCAAGCTCAAAGCATCCAAACCCTATTCCACAGGCAAGGGGAAACTGTCGTTAATGATCATGTTGCATTTCGTACGTTTGATATTCCAGGATTTGATCTCGACAAAGCTACTGAGTTGCTCGCAACGATCGGTTACGAAGCTTTTGATCAATACAGGTTCCCAGACAAGCACTTAAGAGCCAAGGCGTATTCTGTCCCAGACGACTCTAATGCGCCCAAGATCTTCTTCAGCGAACTGATCTGCTCAGAATTAGATCACGATGCGCAAGCCATTATTGATGTAGTCACATCAACGCTCGAGGGCGAATTGTCGTTATCAAACCTAACCGGCCACTACCCATTTAAAAAGCCAACATACGATCAGTATCAAACGCTCGCCAATGCCAGCGAATACGCAGGGTGGTTATCTACAATGGGATATCAAGCAAACCATTTCACAGTGAGTATCAATCATCTCGACTCATGTAAATCGATCGGTGATGTGATTGCGCTTCTCGAATCAAATTGCTTTGCGCTCAATATGGTCGGAGGTGTTATCAAAGGCACACCAGATGACTGCTTGGTTCAAGCATCAACGATTGCTGACACAGTCCGATTCACATTTGCCGATGGAATCGAAGAGATGATTCCAAGCTGTTTTTACGAGTTTGCACAACGCTTTACCGATCCCAGTGGCGAACTTTTCCAAGGGTTCGTCCCCAATAACGCCAATGCCATTTTTGAAAGCACTGACCGGCAATAGTTACCAAAAACCACATGCCCGCATAATCTCGGGACCAACGATGGGCAGATTCGCCGAAAACGACA
>CAJXTO010000132.1 GCA_913061245.1 uncultured Oceanospirillales bacterium | reverse complement strand
TAGTTTCCTCTCCTGATGAATTTTGAACCGAGCCTTATTGACTCGATTCAACCATGTACGCAACGGCGTTTTTCACTTCGTCGTCCGATAATGACATATTGCCACCTTTTGCAGGCATAACGCCATTAGCACCTTGGTAGCCATTGATCGCATGATCGTTCAACGTGGCCATACCCTGTTTGATGCGATCAGCCCAACCGGCCACATCACCAACTTTAGGAGCACCAGCGACACCCATGTTGTGACACGCTTGACAGGCCTTGTCATACACAGCCTTACCCGCTGTTGCCGCGTCAGACATCGCTACTTTCTGAGGTGCAGCCGCATCGCCATTTGCATCTGAAGGATTTCCTTCGTAATGATTGGCAGCAACCCCGGAGTCTTCTTTAAAGTGACCAGTCGGTGTAACACCATTAATCGTCGTCACAATGTTGAATGACTCAGGATCAGCACAGTTCTTAAAGCAGCGCTCGTTCTTCACGTCAGGGCGATCATCAATGTAGAAATTTGGCTCGTTAGGCATTTTGACCTGTGCAAACGTTTCCTTATTCGCAACAAAATCATCGTCGACGATATCATTCAGATAGAGAACGTATGCAGAGATCGAGTACACCTCATCGTCAGTTAGCGACTGTGGTGCTGGATAAGGCATCGCGCGGTGAATGTAATCCCAAAGAGTCGACGCGTAAGGCCAGTACGAACCGACCGTCTTCTCTGGGTGTGCCGTGTCAAGAGTACCCTCGCCACCAGCAAGAACAGGCCAACGACCTTCACCTTCACCAAACAAACCGTGACAGCTTGCACACTTCGCCTCATAAAGGCCTTCGCCTTCTGCGACTGAACCTTCACCAGCAGGCAAACCTGTTCCATCTGGACGGATATCGATATCCCATCCCGCGATCATTTCAGGTGTTGCTGTTGAACCAATTCCCAATGGGCCAGCGGATACTGCTCCCGACACTGCCAACGCAATGGCAGCCACTCCAAGGTTAAGAGATTTGAACATTAAAGACATCTCCGCTTTCCGTAACATTCCATGTATGGATTGAGTTCTTGTGATAGATCGACCAGCCGCCGCGTTCATCACGCAACTGCTTCAAGGTTGGCTGAACGTAGCCCGTCTCGTCGATTGCGCGTGATTGCAGCAGCCAAGGCTGGCCGTTCCACTTGGTCTTGAAGCTGAATTGAGTCAATGCCTTCGACAGAACGAGACCCTTGAGCTCAGCACGCTCCCAGTTCACGCCACCGTCGAAAGAAATATCAACAGCCTTGATCTTGCCGCGACCAGACCATGCAAAACCACGGATTTCAAGGAACCCTGGTTGTGTCAAAGGATTCTCTGGGCACGGTGAAGTGATTACCGAGTTTGTTTCTTGAACCCAAGTAAAGCGACGTGCGCGTCCATCTGGCATCAAATCTGTGTACTTCGATGTTTCTTCACGGTGATGCCAAGGCTTATCGCCAATTTCAAGGCGACGCAACCACTTAACCGACGTATTACCTTCCCAACCTGGATTCAACATACGGAGTGGATAACCCTGCTCTGGGCGGAGCGCTTCACCATTTTGCCCCCAAGCGATAATTGTATCGTCGAGTGCCTTCTCAAGTGGAATTGATCGTGACATACCAGATGCGTCCGCACCTTCTGCCAAAATCCATTTGCCTTCTGGCTTCACTCCAACCTCGTCAAGCAGCGTCGACAATTTAACGCCAGTCCATTCACAGCAAGACAGCATGCCATGCGTGAACTGTAGCGCTTCCATCTGAGCACCACGCCATTCCATACCACCATTGGCTGGACATTCGATGAAACGAATTTCCGAAACCGATGGCATACGCTTAAGGTCATCCATTGTTAAAACCAATGGGCGCTCAACCAAGCCGTGGATAATCAAGCGATGCTGGTCTGGATTCACATTTGGAATTCCACCGTGATAACGCTCGAATACAACACCGCTCGGCGTAATAATCCCCTCAAGATCCTGAAGCGGAGTCATTGAGATCGATGAGGCTGCATCAGCAGTCAACCATGGAACGGTACGACGTTGCAGATCTTCAAATTCAGATGGCTCACCATATGGCTTGGCAACAACACCACGGCCTAGGTAGCTCTGCCATTCAGGAAGATTCGGTGGAAGATTCGCAGATGCGTTGGCTTTCGGAATCATTTGCACGCTCGAAAGACCCGCTACTGCCGCGATACCGCCTTTAAGAAAATTACGGCGGTCCATGCCCCTCATGCCCTTCGCTTCAGTCGCAATTGCTTCCATTAGCTTCGGTAGAGACGGTTCATACAGCTTCGTCATATTACCCTTCCAAAGAGTTCTATCGTTATTACTTAAAAGAATATTAACGCAATGTTAAAAGAATCGGGCACACAGTGCAAAACGTCCTAACCCAAAGTCTGAGACAAATGTTGCTGTGCGCAAATTTCCAAATTCGTTATGAAGGATGAACGTAACAAAAACACCGAGCGAAGGAAGTATCCATTGGACGCACTCGTTTACTGCAGCGCATCAAATTTTTAGAAGGGATACCTGAGGAAGACTATCGCCTGAGTCCTGAGGAACACATTGCATGGTGTATTTCATGTCAAACGATGCCGCCATCTCAAATGCAGCATCGTTACACTCCGCTAGCGATTCAAACTGCATACCAGTCTCGACCGGTTCAAAACTTCCCGGAACGAAATAGACAAGAACAAAAATCAATTTCATAACCCACCCTATTTTTATAATTGACCGAATGGTATCGATACCTTAGCGATCAATGAGCAGGTTGAAAAGAAATGGTGGAGCTAGGCGGGATCGAACCGCCGACCTCTACAATGCCATTGTAGCGCTCTCCCAGCTGAGCTATAGCCCCATTTCAAGAGGACGCGAAGGTTAGTTCGCATCCTTGACGGTGTCAATGGATTGAAGTGCTTCTTGGTAGCTCTTCTCCAATCGCTTGAGACCTTTCTTAGAAACGCCACCTGCTGCCTCTAAACCCGCTCGGACACGAGCACGCGTTCGATCAGGCCCCAGAAGCACAGCAAGATCAAATGCACTGATTGCCTGACGCGTCCCGCTCAGGACAATAAACACAACCGGCATCACATCTTTAAGCTTCAGACCGAGCGAATCCGCAACCCAACGAATTTCTGTCTCGATCGCCTCTCTGGTCCATGTCGAGATGCTCTCAAAACGCCAAACTAGGTATTGCAATGCGCTAGCCAGAACCTCTTTCTCTAGGCCCAAATGATCAAGCACTTCTTCAGAAACCGAGACATCCTTGACCCACAGCGGATTCAACCACTGGCTTGCCTCTGAAAATACATCTATACGGGACTTCAAATGCGGCAAAGCTGACACAAAAAAGTCCTCCGAACACATCCACTCCATCAAACGAGCCCGATATTCGTCATCAGTCAGCGTATTTTTAAGCCATTGACCATTCAGCCAGGTCAGCTTCTCGAGATCAAAAATCGGCCCACCAAGAGAGACGCGATCAATATTAAATGCCTCGATCATATCTTTGAGACTAAATTGCTCACTTTCATCAGGCATCGACCAACCCATGCGACCCAAGTAATTCAAAAGTGCCTCAGGCAAAAAGCCTTGATCTCGATAGAACAGAATCGACGTTGGATTTTTACGCTTACTTAATTTCGACTGATCCGGATTCCGCAGTAACGGAAGATGACACAGTTCTGGCATGTCCCAACCGAAATAGTGATACAGCAATTGATGCTTCGGCGCTGACGGAATCCACTCCTCACCACGGATGACATGTGTGATGCCCATCAAATGATCATCAACCACGTTGGCCAAATGATAGGTTGGCAGACCATCAGCCTTCATTAGAACTTGCATGTCGACCTGAGCCCAAGGGATCTGGATTTCTCCTCTCAGCCGATCCTGAACGATACAGTCACCCTCTACAGGGACTCGCATCCGTATTACGTGCTCACGGCCTTCGGCCAAGCGCGCAGATACTTCGTCCGTCGTTAAGTGGGCGCAACGACCGTCGTAACGCGGCGTTTGCTTTGCAGCCATCTGTTCCGCTCGCATTGCATCAAGCTCTTCAGATGTACAAAAACAGTGGAATGCATGCCCCGCGTCAACGAGTGACTGGCAATGGGTTTCATAATGTTCCCGACGCTCACTCTGACGGTAAGGACCGAAGTCTCCACCAACATCAGGCCCTTCGTCCCACTCAAGGCCAGCCCACCGCAGAGCATCTAATATGGCCTGTTCTGATTCGTCTGTAGAACGTTTTTGATCGGTATCTTCGATCCGTAGGACAAACTGCCCACCGTGCTGTTTTGCAAACGCGTAATTAAACAGTGCGATGTAAGCAGTCCCGACA
>CAJXTO010000131.1 GCA_913061245.1 uncultured Oceanospirillales bacterium | reverse complement strand
TCCACTTCCGACCCTCTTTAAGAAAATAGTTAAGGTAAACCGAGAATTGTGACACTCAGAAACGGCCTGTCAACTGACAGGCCGTTGTATTTTACGCTGAAAAGGTGATTTCACCTGATGAACTAAGCGATGCTTTGATGGTAGCGCCTGGCGCAAACTCACCTTTGAGCAGTGCTTCAGCGAGCGGATTTTCAAGGTGCATCTGTATCGCACGCTTCAATGGACGCGCGCCATACACCGGATCGTAGCCTGCTTCACACAGTTTCTCAGCGACTTCATCAGTCAACTCAAATGCATACTCCATGTCTTCCAAACGAGCGCGCAGATAGGACAACTGCACATCCAAAATCCCGCGAATATGGTCGCGGCCCAAGGCATGGAAAACAACCGCATCGTCTATTCGATTGATGAACTCAGGACGGAAATGAGTACCGACAACACCCATCACAGCATCGCGGATGGCTTCGTGGGACTCACCCACCATACTCTGAATCAAATCTGACCCGAGATTCGAGGTCATCACAACAACCGTATTCGAGAAGTCGACTGTACGACCCTGTCCATCGGTCAAACGACCATCGTCCAGGACCTGCAAAAGGATGTTAAAGACATCTGGATGCGCCTTTTCAACCTCATCGAGCAACACGACCGCATAAGGACGGCGGCGAACCGCTTCAGTCAAATATCCGCCCTGCTCATAACCAACATAGCCAGGAGGTGCACCAACCAATCGCGCCACCGAGTGCTTCTCCATGAATTCAGACATATCAATCCGAACCATTGCATCTTCCGAGTCGAATAAAAACTCAGCCAAACTTTTGCAAAGCTCTGTTTTACCGACCCCAGTTGGGCCGAGGAATAAAAATGATCCGTTTGGCCGCTTCGGATCCGATAAACCAGACCGCGAGCGACGCACAGCATTGGCAACAGCAGTCACTGCGGTATCTTGCCCCACAACTCGCGCATGCAATGCCTCTTCCATTTGAAGGAGTTTGTCTTTTTCACCTTCGAGCATCTTCGCAACAGGGATACCGGTCCAGCGACTCACAACTTCAGCGATTTCCTCTTCTGTCACTCGAGAACGTACAAGCTTGCCCTCATCCGATTCGTTCGCTTCCTGAGCCTCGAGCATCCTCTTCTCGAGAGTCGGGATGACCCCATACTGAATCTCGCTCATCCGAGCCAAGTCTCCAGCGCGCCTCGCCTGTTCGAGATCAATTTCTGCGCGATCAAGCTCTTCTTTGATTGATTGCACACCATGTGTTTGAGCTTTTTCTGAGGCCCATACTTCTTCGAGTGCGCCCGCCTCTTTCTCAACCTCAGAAATAGTTTCTTCGAGTTCAATCAGTCGCGCTTTACTGGCTTCGTCTTTCTCTTTTTTAAGCGCCTCACGTTCGATCTTTAGCTGAATCAACCGTCGATCCAACCGATCCAATTCCTCAGGCTTGGAATCCATCTCCAAACGAATGCGGCTTGCCGCCTCATCCATCAGGTCGATCGCTTTATCCGGCAACTGTCTATCAGTGATGTAACGGCTCGACAGTTTTGCTGCTGCAATGATCGCCGAATCAGAAATCTCGACACCGTGATGCACCTCATACTTTGGCTTCAACCCACGGAGAATTGCGATGGTGTCGGTTTCTGTTGGCTCGCCGACCAACACTTTCTGGAAGCGCCGCTCAAGAGCCGCATCCTTTTCAAAATATTGGCGATACTCATCAAGGGTTGTTGCACCCACACAATGAAGCTCTCCGCGAGCGAGCGCTGGCTTTAACATGTTGCCCGCATCCATCGCGCCTTCGGATTTACCCGCTCCGACCATGGTGTGGATTTCATCAATAAAGAGAATGATTTGCCCTTCTTGCTGGGCCAACTCCTTCAATACAGCTTTAAGCCGCTCTTCAAACTCACCCCGAAATTTAGCGCCGGCGATCAGCGAACCCATATCGAGGGATAGCACACGCTTACCCTTCAAACCCTCAGGCACTTCACCATTGACGATACGTGCAGCCAACCCCTCAACAATCGCCGTCTTACCAACGCCAGGTTCACCAATCAAAACTGGGTTATTCTTTGTCCGACGCTGCAACACCTGAACCGCCCGACGAATCTCTTCGTCTCGGCCAATCACAGGATCGAGCTTACCTTCCGACGCTCGAGCAGTCAGATCCAGACAGTACTTGTCGAGAGCACCACGATTTTCTTCATCATTTTCAGTTTGCACTGACTCGCCTCCACGGAGTTTTTCAATCGCATCGGACAAACGATCTTCATTGACTGCTGCTGCCTGAAACGCAGACTTTGTGACCTTATCTTTCGACATCACAGCTAAAACAGTCTCAGAAGAGAGATAGGCGTCTTTCTGGGACATCGACTGCTTTTCAGCCAAGTTAAACTGACGGGCCAAGTCCTGACTCATACGGACTTCACCGTCGTGGTTCGAGACCCGTGCCAACCCATCTAAAGCGCGGTCGACTTCAGCGAGTAGCTGATCAAACTGACCACCAGCAGATAGGATTAGGGAACGTGCAGAACCGCCGCTTTGGGTAAGCAACGCTTTTAAAAGATGCCATGGTGACATCTCATTATGATCAAGACTTAAGGCGAGAGTTTGCGCATCTTGCAGAGCTTGCATGAGGCGATTTGTTAACCGATCCATTCGCATTAGGTAATCCCTTATCTAAAACAACGTATAACTGTATTACTGGGGACGACTCATGCTTATTTCAAGTTATCCACAGGTTATCCAGTGCGCATAATGCAACTTGCCATTCGCCCGGTAATGCCCGAACGACGGTAGGAATACCAGCGCATTGAGTCGCTATACGTACAACTACCAACCGTTTCGATGGTGCCAACGCCGCGGCTTTCAAGGAGATCGAAAGCAATACCTGTAAGATCAGCAATGGAACGGTCCGTATCGCGAACCGATTTAAAAAAACGAGTCCAGCTTGAATTTTTAGACACAAAAGCGTCCACAACCTCGGGCCCCACCTCAAATGCGTTTGGACCAATACAAGGCCCGAGCCATGCGCGCACTTTGGAGGGATCCGGGAATTCCTCAAGTGTCCGCTCAAGAACCCCAGCGACGAGTCCTCTCCAACCAGCATGAGCAGCACCGACCAACTCTTGGCTTGCGAATAATACCGGTAGGCAGTCAGCTGTCATGATGCCGATTGGACAGTTCAGCTCATCGGTCACCACAGCATCTGCAGAAGCCACTGTAGAGTCTCTATGTACATGGATCACACGGGTCCCATGAACTTGCTCTGGGAAGTAGACGTCGCGACCAAATCGACTCGCAAGACGAGCGCGGTTTCTAGTGACAGCAACCGCATCATCACCAACGTGCAGCCCCAAATTAAACGAACCATACGGGAGAGGCTCCGGATCACAGGTCGTCTGCAGTGCCAGCACGTTTGGGCCACATTCGATTTCAAACCACGGATCAGACATCGACCTGTCTCAATGACGTCAATAATTCATTCAAATCAGGCGCAAGCGGCACTTCAAACTCAACTAAATCACCACTACTCGGATGGATTAAGCCGAGCTTCTTCGCATGCAGTGCTTGTCTTGGAAAACCATCAATGAGCACACGAGTTTCCTGTGTCGCATGACCAAGGCCAGGCCGGCCTTGCCGATACACTGGGTCACCCACTAACGGATGGCCAATATGCGTCATATGAACCCGAATCTGATGCGTTCGACCCGTCTCGAGTTTCACATCCACCCAAGCACAATGCGCTGTCGTCTCAGACAATCGATAGTGCGTGACAGCCGGCTTACCTGAATACACCACAGCCATTTTGGTTCTCTGTAGTCGATGCCTGTCCATCGGGGCATCAATCGTTCCCTCTTTACTCGGGTGCCCATAAACAAGCGCACCGTACTGACGACTCATCGACCGATCTTTAAGCTGCTTCACCAGATTGGCCTGAGCTTTCAGCGAGCGTGCAACAGCCAAAACGCCACTGGTATCCTTATCCAACCGATGCACAATTCCCGCCCTCGGAATCTCTTCAAGTTCGGGAAATGACGACAACAATGCATTAACTAATGTACCAGATGGGTTGCCATGCCCTGGATGCACAACCAGACCAGCGGGTTTATTGACGATGATCAAGTCGTCGTCTGCATGCACGATATCGAGAGGGATATCCTCTGGCGACCAATCAATTTGAGCTTCGAGCTCTGCATCAATAATAATTTTTTCACCGCCAAGCACTTTATTTTTTGGCTTTAATGGCGCTCCATCGACTAATATCTGCCCGTCCGTAAGCCATTGCGTTAGACGAGCACGAGAGTAATCCGGCATCAGGCGAGCCAATACCTGATCAATCCGTGATCCAGATTCCTCCAAAGGAACTTCAAACTGTGCTTGAA
>CAJXTO010000130.1 GCA_913061245.1 uncultured Oceanospirillales bacterium | reverse complement strand
TCCCAAGCTGGGGTTGCAACAATTACCGTACCGTTTTTATCGGATGCCATAGTCTTGCTCGTTTCTCATGTCATTGTTTGAGGCAAAAAATTCGCGGTTGGATCGCTATCCACTAGGAGGTCCGCGTCAATACAATCACTGAACTATAAGGGCACCATGGGCCTAGCTCAAGTTTAAGGCTTCTGCGTCAGTCGATAGACCCAAAGACCAATCCATTCATGTAGAAGGATATTTAATTGGTGTGAGCCTGTGCCTAAATCCCAGCGAAATTCTGTTGATGGGGTCCGTGATCTGAAGTCAACTGGATATGGAATGACATGGATCCCGCGATCTTTGAAGATTTCAAAAGCGCGCGGCATGTGGAACGCTGAAGTCACTAAAAGCCAGGGTTTATCACCAGCAAACCCGATTAAATCTTTGGTATAGAGCGCATTTTCAAACGTGTTCCGCGATTGGTTTTCCAAAATAACCCGCTCAGTTGACCCGGTGGTTTCATTGAAAAACCGAAGCGCTACGTCACTCTCAGATAATGATCCGCGTATGAAACGTCCTGAAAAACCACTGAACACAACCGGCACATCTGGGTAGTGCCTCATTAAGGTCAAAGCCTCAGTCATTCGTTCGCCGGCGCCGTTCATGCTGACTTGATCATGGGCTTCCGTGACCAACTCATTAAAAGCGCCCCCCAATACGATGATGCCTTCAATTTGGGTTGGCTTACCAGATTGGTGTGCCACTTCATGACTGTGCAGCAGGGTATTCCAAATCGGTGTTGCGCCAAGCAAAAGAGTCCAGAGGACGGTGACAATGGAAAGTAGTGTTACGAAGCGGCTCTTAACCCACAGGGCCAAACCCCACGTCAAAATTAGTAACGCAAGGAGGTGCAGTGGCTCGATAAAAAACCAGACGACTTTTGAAGCAATGAAATAGAGATCTTGCATAAGCTTAAGTTTTAGTTCCAAACCACAGTATGAAGTAAGGCACGCTCTCTCGTACACATTTTAATCGGTCATAGAAACGTCATTGGTTTGTCATGCTCAAAATCTAATCTGAGTCGACACATTGAGGAGTTTTTTATGTTTAAACCAGTATCTATGCTTGCACTTGCTTTAGCAGCTTCAACTGCTTATGCATCTCCAATTATCGTGAATTCGGCAGCTGACTCAGGCGATGGTTCATTGCGTGCAGCCTTGGCTCAGGCAAGCCAGGCGAACTCCGCCCAAGAAATTATTATTACGCATAAAGATGATATCGCATTAGCTTCAGGCCTTTCGTATACAGGTCGTGCACCTTTGATTATTACAGGTCATGCGCAGACCCTCTCTTTGTCTGCGAACGCAACGCTTCTGTCTGTTACAGAAGGTGCAGACCTCACATTAAATAGTCTCCGCCTGCAAGGCCCGGCTGGCTTTAGTATCGAAAAGCGCGGCGATGTGAATGGACAAACCGCAGGTAAGGGCCTATTTGTTGATGTTCGTGACGACCAGACAGGTACAGTCCACTTGGAGCTCAATGACGTTGTTGTGACAGGCTTTGCAAATCACGGTGTTCATCTTTCTGATTGCAGTTTGGCTGATGACTGTGGCGGTGGTTCAGGTGGTGCAGGTGAGGGTTCGCCTGCATCAATTGCCGTGATGTTGAATAATGTTGAGGTTAATAATGTAGGGCAAGGCCGTTTCGATGCTGATGGCTTGCGTGTTGATGAACGTGCGGCTGGTGATATTCGTTTTACTGCGGTGAACTCATCATTCACTTATGTCGGGGCAGATGGTGTTGAGTTGGATGAAGGTCAGGCGGGTGATGTGATCGTGTCTGTCGACAATTCATCGTTCAATAAAAATGGTGCGTATTGCGACCCAACTCTATTAAAGCCGTTCATGCCTCAAGTGGATGAAGCGGAGTATGACGATGGCCAGGCTAAAGAATCCGATGTGCCAGCGAAGGTATCTGGAACTGCAGATGACCGTTGTTTTGAGCGTGAAGTGAAACTCTACAAATCGGGTTCTGTAAAGTCGTATGAGTTTGCGATTGATTTGGATGACGGGTTTGATATTGACGAAGCAGGTGATGGTGACTTGCGTGCTGTTGTCAGAAATTCAGTCATTCGCGACAACTTGGATGAAGGCCTCGACTTTGACGAAGAGGGTTCGGGATCGATTCTATTAACCATTGTGAATACAGAAGCCACGGGTAACACCGACGATGGTTTTAAAAATTCAGAAGCTGACGCCGGTGATGTGCGTGCAACAATGAGTGGTTCTGTTGCGCAAGCTAATGGCGGAAAGGGTGCTGTGTTTGAAGAGGAAAATGATGGCGATGTCGCGGTTGTTGTTCTGAATTCACAGACTGCTAAAAATGATGACAGCGACAAAACAGGGCTTGAAGTAGTTCAAGAAGATGCAGGAAATGGTGTTGCCACAGTGATCAATTCTGACATTGCTGACGGCATTGATGCAGAGGGTGTTTCGGTTAAATAACATCGTCTGAATCGATTAAAGAGCCGAGGGAGACCTCGGCTTTTTTGTTCTCATGTCAGTACTTTTAAGACTCAGGTATTATTTGCTGGTAACGAGAGGAGATTGGTGTGTTCCAATTCGGTGGTCCGAACTGCAAAGTCTGTCGGTTAATTCGCGTTTACTTACTCGTGGCTATTCCGGTTCTCATGATGATGTGGATTAAGCCAGAATTTCAGATTCCTGCTGGAGTTGATGGTCGAGCTGTTGTTGGCTATGCCTTTGGCATTGGTGTTGTCGTTATGTTCGCTTACAAGTACTACACCGACATCTATCGAAAGAAGCGCAAGAATGACTGATTCACCCAATTGCTGGAAATGTCGGTTCTTTAAGATCAGTTGGGATCCTAAATTTCCCTATGAGTGCGAGGCGATGAACTTTAAAAGCCAAGCTCTTCCCTGTATTCAAGTGATGAGTATCGATGGCCGGCACTGCCAGTGGTTTCGACCCAAACCAGAGGGCGAATCAGCGGCTGGTGAGGCTTCAAGTGTCAAAGGTGGGATCAAAGGTAACCAGATCGATCACTCCGCTTAGCTCAATCACGCACCATCAAGATTGGTTGATGTAATTGGACCGCCTGTCGGCAGGATGTCGATCCTTGGAAAAGAAAAATCGAGCATCCGAAGCGCTCGCCATGCCACGAGCTGTCACTTAACCAGAAATTCTTAACTGCCACTCCTGGGAAGACATTTGGATTCAGTGGCGGGCTATCGCAAGTTGTTTCGAGGATCTCCTCGAATTCGTCTTGTGTTGGCAATCGCCACTTCTCACCTGATTTGTTAGAAAAGTCGCGCAGATAGGATTCGGCCTCAATCTTGGTCAGCTCGAGAGGATCCCCCAAACATTTTTTGCCTCTAAATGATTGGCCGGCCATGCAGCGATACCAGACGGAACCTGAGACATGTTGAGCGAGCCCCGTGGTTGGATTCACGATGAACTTGCCGTAATCCTTGGGTGATTTGACATCCACACAGTCCGGAAGCTCGCGAGAGCGTTCGCAACCAGCCAGCAGAAGCAGTGTGATGCAGGCTACTAAAATACGCATAAATCACCTTTTATTGATCGAGGGTCTGTACTCTCTCAGTCAGTTCCATACTATATCGGAACAGACGGAAAAACGTTGAGAGGTGTAAATATTTCAATGTTTTTGCCGATACACTGTCCGTGGCGGTGATTTTGCCTGAATCAATGTAATGGGAGAGTTAAATGGATATCGCTAGTGTCGTTGGCCTGCTTGGTGCGCTCGCTCTGATTGTCATGGCGATGGGTGACCCAGGTCCCTTCGTTGATACGCCCTCATTGTTGATCGTGATGGGTGGTTCGATCATGGCCACCATGTATCGTTCCACACTTCCTGAATTTCTAGGCTTCGCCGGCGTGATGGGGAAAGCCTTTGGTGGATATCCTGATAAACCAGATGAATTGATCGTACAGCTCGGTGAGCTCGCAACCATTGCGCGAAAAGACGGCATGATTGCGCTTGAAGGTCAGGAAATTAAAAACAAGTTCATGGCCAAGGGTATCTCGATGCTGGTTGATGGTACCGATGGTAAATTGATTCGAACGTCTCTCGAGCGAGAGAATGACCAGATGAAATCCCGACACGCAGCTGGAGCTGGCTTTTTTGAGGCTTGGGCTGAAATCGCACCTGCGATGGGAATGATCGGGACTCTCGTTGGTCTTGTATTGATGCTTGGTAACATGTCTGACCCGAAAGCGATTGGTCCTGCGATGGCGGTTGCTCTTTTGACAACATTGTACGGAGCGCTACTTGCGAACGTCATCCTGATTCCATGTGCGATGAAATTGAAAACGAAATCAAGCATGGAAGCGTTAAACAATGAGCTAATCATTGAAGGCGTCATGTTTATCAATGATGGCGGTAACCCACGTGTAATGGGTGACATGCTGGGATCATTCCTTGATTCGAAAGCACGTGAAAAAGCCATGGCGGCAATGGGTAACTAAGGCTGATTCATGGCTGACGACGAT
>CAJXTO010000129.1 GCA_913061245.1 uncultured Oceanospirillales bacterium | reverse complement strand
GTCGTATTTAAACGATTCCAAGCAACGCACCGGAGTGTTTCAGGCGTGTATGGCAGCCACTTTAAAGATGACGCTGATTGGCAGGCACTAACCACACGAATCGCTGATTTCGAAACCCGCGATGGTCGACGCCCTCGAATCTTGGTTGCCAAGATGGGACAAGATGGTCATGACCGCGGTGCAAAGGTAGTGGCGACAGCATTTGCAGATCTCGGATTTGATGTGGATTTGAGCCCGATGTTCTCAACCCCCGAAGAAGTCGCTCGCCAGGCCATCGAAAACGATGTGCATGCGATCGGTGTCAGTTCATTAGCGGCTGGGCACCTGACTCTGATCCCTGAACTGAAAGCCGCACTCGCCGCAGAAGGTGCCGATGACATCGTCGTATTTGCAGGTGGCGTCATACCAAGAAAGGATTACGACGCACTTTACGATCATGGCGTCGCAGCGATCTTTGGACCAGGAACCAAGATTCCTGCCTGCGCCAAATCCGTTCTCGATGCGATTGAGAAAACGAGTGCCTGAGATCGATTTTGATGCGTTACGCAAAGGCCAGCGGCGAGCGCTGGCCAAAGCCATTACGCTTATTGAATCAACCAACCCAGTCCATCGCAGAGAGGCTGCGGCACTTCTCGAGCAATGTCTCCCTCACTCAGGCAAAAGCCTACGGATTGGTATTTCAGGTGTTCCAGGGGTCGGTAAATCAACGTTTATTGAAGCATTTGGCTTATTTTTACTAAGTCTCGGGAAACGTGTCGGTGTTCTCGCAGTCGATCCATCCTCTCCTCTTCATGGCGGCTCTATCCTAGGTGACAAGACGCGCATGGAGCACCTCTCTCGAGAAGAGAACGCATTTATCCGCCCCTCACCTGCTGGTCGCTCGTTGGGAGGAGTTGCCAACAGAACGCGAGAAGCCATCTTAGTTGCTGAATCGGCCGGATTTGATGTCATTTTGGTCGAGACAGTCGGCGTGGGCCAAAGTGAGTATGAAGTGCACTCGATGACTGATTTATTTCTGGTGTTGATGCAGCCAGGCGCAGGTGATGAGCTGCAAGGAATCAAAAAAGGTATCCTTGAGCTTGCTGATTTTATTGTTGTCAATAAAGCAGATGGCGATGCGGAGCGGTTAGCCAGTCAATCTGTCGTGCACTACAAAAACGCCATGGGGTTTTTAAATCATCAGGGATTTTGGACTCCAGAAGTCTTGTCTGTCAGCTCACTTCAACCGCGGGGCATTGATACCTTGTGGGAACGAATGGAAGCCTACTGCGAGGCCGGATCCGAAGCCATCCCCGAGAGGCGAGCCACTCAAGCCAGTCAATGGTTCGAGCGGTTACTGAATGATGGGATTACCGACCTGCTCAAAGCGAATGCCACTTGGGCTTCCCTGTACCATGAACAAAAAGCACGCGTCGCCTCAGGCGAAGTTGCTCCACCGAAAGCCGCGCTCGCGTGCATCGAACCTCTTGAAAAAGCGCTCTTGTCTTAGCGAGCAGGCTCCTCTTCAGGAATTTCATAGGCTCTGACCGCACGAAGCAAATCACTACGCGATATTTGTCCAACCAAGCGATTGTCATGATCGACTACTGGCAGGCGCCTGCGACCCGATGTGACCATTTGATTTGCAGCTTCAACAATACTCGTCCCAAGCGGAATGGTCTCAATCGTTGAAGACATGACATCGGCAACTGATCCACCAACATCGCCTTGGTAGGTTCCGACTAGAATTGCTTTTAAACAATCGTGCTCTGAAACCATACCAATCAAGTGACCAGAGCCATCTACAACTGGGGCGCCAGAAATTCCGCGCCTCAGCAGCATATCAACCAGCGCAAGAAGATCCATTTCCTTAGTCGCTGTCGCTAAATTTTTGGTCATAAAGTCATCAATTAAGATCGACCTGAACATCTAAGCCTCCTTTTTCTTATATGCTTAGGGTGAGAATACGCCTACGAGACAGGAGAACAATAGGCATGTTGCATAAAATCGATCATGTCGGCATTGCCGTCACAGATATAGAAGAAGCGATCAAAACCTACCAAGGCCTTGGTTTTACGCTCAAAGGCCGCGATCGTGTGGACTCACAGAAAGTTGAAACAGCATTTTTTCAGATCGGCGAGTCATGTATCGAGCTCATCGCCGCAACAGAGCCTGACAGCCCCATCGCAAAATTCATCGAGAAGAATGCAGGCAAAGGTGGTTTGCAGCAACTCGCCATCACAGTGACTGATATTGAAGCTGAGCTCGCACGTCTCAAAGGCGAAGGCTATACGCTAATTAATGAATCACCCGTCCCAGGAGCGCATGGAACCAAAGTGGCCTTTGTTCACCCGAAAGATACCGAGGGCGTTCTGTTAGAGCTCTGTGAGCATCCAACAGAGAATCATTAATGGAGGTCGTGTCGATCACTCGCTACCCCATCAAAGGATTCGCTGGGGAGCAACTCGAGCACACCTTGGTCCACCGGCTGAAGACACTCCCAGGTGATCGACAACATGCGCTGCAATACGCCGAGCGCATCCCGCCAGATCCGAATGGATGGCGCCCTAAAAAATATTTTCTTCAGTCTGTACAAACCAACCTGTGCTCGGCGATCCACATCGAGTGGGCGCCCGACAACATCACGTTTGACTACGATGGGACGGTTTTAGAAATCACTCGTCATCCTCTCGATCATGACGCATTAACTCAATGGATCAGCTCCCTAGACCCCGAACTTGGTGCATTTACTGTCGAGACACTGGAGACAGGCTTTACTGACGAACGCGATGCCTACGTCTCTCTACTGAACCGATCGACTGTCACAGCAATTGCGAAGGCGACAGCAACGAGTGACCATCCCGAACGCTACCGCGGTAATCTTTTAATCGACGGCTTGGACCCATTTGAAGAACTGACATGGGTGGGTAAGACGCTACAAATCGGATCAGCCACATTTGAGGTCATCGAACCCATCGTGCGCTGTCGTGCGACTGAGTGCGATTGGCATGGCTCTCGAACCGACGGTTTTTTAGATCGGCTGGATCAATCTCTGGACACCGATGTCTGTGGATTATTCTTACGTGCTGTGGGTGATGGCGAAGTCAAAATAGCTGATCAACTCACCGTACTGAGTTAAAGATAGGTTAGACCCTGATCTTTCGAGTGTTGTTTTGACTGGTTCATTAGAATCGGAACGATCCGAGTAATTGACTCGACCCACTCGTCTTCGTCAAACGAGTCAAACTTCAACGCGGACTCCATTTCAACAAGCGCACCTTGAACGATCGCATCCAACCACATGGCGCGCTCAAACGGCTTTCCACGTGTACTTGATGAGCCAGATAAGACTTGCGCGAGACGCTTTCTCATTTGATATTGCGCCTCTTGGATTTTACTAAGAGCAGCTGCATCGTCTGACAGTGTATCCACAAGTTCATGGATCAACAGTGACCGTCTTGCTGCATACAACTGGGCTTCAATCCAGTCAGCTACCGCACGTGCCGGATCGTTTGAACGACCCAATAACTCAACAAGCATCGCGAAATAGCGTTCGGCGATCGCTATCAACATATCGCGCTTGCTATCAAAATGCTTATAGATGGTTCCTTTCCCGATACCTGTCCGAGCAGCGATGGTATCTACTGAAACTTGGCGCACACCCTTCTCTGCCATCAGACTCTCGCAAACTGACAAGATATCCTGTTCGCGACGAATGAAGGCCTGTCGCTTACGCTTCTCTCGCTCGAGACGGACGGCCTCAGATAAATTCACGCGTTTGCAGCCCGAAATAATCGATAAAAGTTCTCAGTCGTTTGCTCAGCAATTGCTTCAGGACTCGTGCCCCTAAGCGCAGCAACAGCTTCAGCAACATGACTGACAAAGGCTGGCTCATTGGACTTACCACGATGAGGAACCGGAGCAAGCCAAGGCGCATCAGTCTCAATCAACAAGCGATCTGCGGGGATTTTGCGGCAAACCTCATGCACGTTGGTCGCTTTTGGAAAGCTCACAATGCCAGACATTGAAATGTAGTACCCAAGATCGATTGCTTGTTCAGCCATCTCCCAGGATTCAGTGAAGCAATGTAAAACACCGGCAATCTCAGTCGAACCATGTGCTTTAATCAATTCGATCGTTTCATCTCGTGCATCACGTGTATGCACAACAATCGGCAAACCTGCTTGTTTACCTGCCTCGAGGTGCGTCACGAAACTCTCGCGCTGCACATCAGTGACTGGATCATGAAATCCATCGAGACCTGTCTCGCCAAGCGCGATGACTGATTCGGCTTTGGCAAGCTCCAAGAGCTGCTCGACCGTCACCCCAGGCTCCTCATGCGCATGACAGGGATGGATGCCCACTGTTGCCCAGACAGGCTCGTAGGCCTTTGCAAGCTGTCTCGGCCCATCATTTCCAAGGGTAATCGAAATACACAGCATCCGATCAACGCCATGCGCGTGTGCTAAATCTAAAACAGATTGAACACCGCCCTCGCGCTCGGACACATCAATACAATCAAGGTGACAATGCGAATCGATCATGAA
>CAJXTO010000128.1 GCA_913061245.1 uncultured Oceanospirillales bacterium | reverse complement strand
ATTGCAGCGAACGCGTGGGCAGACGAAGCAACTTATGAAGCGATGTATCGCCAATCCATCGATGACCCAGACACATTTTGGGCAGAGCAGGCAAAGCGTCTCGATTGGATTAAGTTCCCGACAAAGATCAAAAATACATCGTTCGCTCCTGGTAACGTCGACATCCGTTGGTACGAAGATGGTGTACTTAACGTTTCAGCAAACTGCCTTGACCGCCACCTAGCGACTCGGGGAGATCAAACTGCGATCATCTGGGAAGGCGATGATCCAAATTCTGATGAGAACATCACATACCGCGATCTGTATGAGCGCGTGTGTCGTTTTGCCAATGGTCTCCGTGCGCAGGGCGTGAAGAAGGGTGATGTTGTCACTCTGTACATGCCAATGATTCCTGAAGCGGCTGTTGCGATGCTGGCATGTACGCGTATCGGTGCTGTGCACTCGATCGTCTTCGGTGGATTCTCTCCTGATGCATTGGCTGTTCGTGTTGAAGAGTCTGGATCGAAAGTCATTATCACGGCTGACGAAGGTCGCCGTGGTGGTCGTGCGGTTGCGTTGAAGACGAACGTGGATAAAGCGGTCGCTTTGGATGCATGTAAGGGCGTTGAGACTGTCATCGTCGTGAAATGCACAGGCGGCGACGTCGGAATGGGTCCAAAAGATGTTTGGTACCACGATGTCTGCGCTGATCAGTCGACAGACTGTGAACCAGAGCCAATGAATGCGGAAGATCCGTTATTCATTCTGTACACATCAGGCTCAACAGGTAAGCCAAAAGGTCTTAAGCACACAACTGGCGGTTACTTGGTTTATACCTCGATGACGCATCAGTATGTCTTTGACTACAAAGATGGTGATGTCTACTGGTGTACAGCGGATGTGGGCTGGATTACTGGTCACTCATACATTGTGTATGGACCACTTGCGAACGGCGCGACAACGCTCATGTTCGAAGGTGTTCCAACGTATCCAGATGCATCACGTTTTGGCCGTGTGATCGAAAAGCACAAGGTCAACCAGTTCTACACTGCACCGACAGCGATCCGTTCACTGATGGTGAAAGGCGAAGATGTATTGGGTGATTCTGACCTGTCTTCATTGCGCATCTTGGGATCTGTTGGTGAGCCAATCAACCCAGAAGCTTGGGAGTGGTACTACCGCGTGATTGGTAAAGGCAATTGTCCGATCGTTGACACATGGTGGCAGACTGAAACTGGCGGCATCATGATCGTCCCACTGCCAGGTGCGACTCCAGCGAAGCCAGGTTCAGCAACGCGTCCATTCTTTGGTGTGCAGCCAGCCTTGGTCGATAACGAAGGCAATATCCTTGAGGGTGCGACTGACGGGAACCTCGTTATTCTCGACTCTTGGCCATCATCAGGCCGCAGTTGCTGGGGCGACCACGAGCGTTTTGAGCAGACCTACTTCTCGACGTTTGCAAACCGTTACTTCACAGGTGATGGTGCGCGTCGTGACGAAGATGGTTACTACTGGATCACAGGCCGTGTGGATGACGTATTGAACGTATCAGGCCACCGCATGGGTACAGCTGAAATTGAATCAGCGATGGTTGCGCATGATGCGGTTGCTGAAGCGGCTGTTGTTGGTTATCCACATGACATTAAGGGTGAAGGTATCTACGTTTACGTCACGCTTCAGGAAGGAATCGAACCAACTGAAGAGTTGCGCGCAGAGCTCCGCAACCACGTCCGTGGTGAGATTGGACCGATTGCATCACCTGACTTCATTCAGTGGGCGCCAAGCCTACCGAAGACGCGTTCAGGTAAGATTATGCGTCGTATCTTAAGAAAGATCGCTGCAAACGAATACGGTGCACTGGGTGACACGTCGACCCTTGCCGATCCTTCAGTCGTTGATGAGTTGATCGACAATCGCATGAACCGCTAATACGCGATGTAATGCCAAAGCACCCGCCGAGCGCATGCTCCGCGGGTGTTTTTTTGTCCAAAAAGTGCACAAATGTGCAGTAGTTTTCGCATATTTTCTAAAATTTGTTATCTTTGATGTCTTAATCAGTAACGGATTTACGTTATGCATCACTGCAAGATTGTGATCGCGGATGATCACCCACTGTTTCGCGCAGCTTTAAAACAAGCTGTTTCTAAGGCGGCTAAGCAAGTCGAGATTGTTGAAGTATCGACAATGGCTGAGTTGCAAGACGCGGCATCAGAGCATAATGATGCTGATTTGGTTCTTCTTGATTTGACCATGCCGGGTGCAAGTGGCTTCTCGAGCCTTGTCTATCTGAAAGGTCAGAGTCCTGAGATGCCAGTCGTGGTTGTCTCGGGTAACGAAGATCATACGGTGATTCGTCGTTCGATCGAGTACGGCGCGCTTGGCTTTATTCCTAAGAGCGTAGCGCTTGAAACGATGGTTGAGGCAGTTCAGGCGGCTCTTGAAGGTGAGGCGTGGATTCCTGACGATGTGAATCTCGATGCACCTGTTGTCGATGACAAAGAAGCCAAGATTGCTGAGGGAATCGCATCTCTGACACCGCAGCAGTTCCGTGTTCTTGTGATGCTGATGCAGGGGTTGTTGAATAAGCAGATCGCCTATGAATTAGATGTGAGCGAAGCGACCGTCAAAGCACACGTCACAGCAATTCTTAGA
Organism: uncultured Oceanospirillales bacterium; assembly: GCA_913061245.1. Taxonomy (GTDB): domain Bacteria; phylum Pseudomonadota; class Gammaproteobacteria; order Pseudomonadales; family Litorivicinaceae; genus HIMB30. The sequence goes on along the minus strand of CAJXTO010000128.1, from coordinate 1,916 downwards.
AAACTGAAAGTCCATTCGCGGACACAAGCAGTGATCGCTGCACGGTCACTGGATCTGGAATCATTGTCCAGCTGAGTCTTGGTGCGGGTTCCACCCGCCCAAATCACGCCAACGATTGACGATTTCACAAAAGAGCTGGGCTGTTAAGTCCGCGTCATAGCGCGCTGAATGCGCCTCATCATGATCAAACTTTAATCCTGCGGCATCACAAGCGCGCGCAAGAACTGTTTGTCCGTATGCCAGTCCACCGAGAGTTGCCGTATCAAAGCAGGAAAATGGATGGAAGGGCGCACGCTTAACGCCTGAGCGCTTAATCGCTTGATTTAGAAATCCGAGATCAAAATGCGCATTGTGGCCGACAAGAACTGCGCGATTGCAGCCGTGGTGTTTGATAGCGTCTCGGATCGGTTTAAACATCCGTGTCAGCGCATCTTTCTCGCTCTCGGCCATTCTGAGCGGGTGATAGGGGTCGATCCCAGTGAACTCGAGCGCAGCAGGCTCAAGATTCGCACCCTCAAATGGTTCAATATGCGCATGCACTTGGTCACGGATGAAGAGGGTTCCATCTTCATCCATATCGAGAATCACCATCGCGAGTTCAAGGAGGGCATCTGTTTCTGAGTTGAATCCACCTGTTTCCAAATCAACAACGACTGGCAAAAAGCCACGGAAACGTTCTCCAAGACGCGTTTTCTTTTTCGGTTTATGGATGTCGTTTGAGTTACCGTCGTCGGAGACAACATCTGGCTCGATCATGAAAGGCTCCAAGCTGTTGTCTCGCCACCGCGCAGAAGACGGACTTCACTCTTCCCAAAAGGTCTCGTGAGTGGAATAGACGACTCGGTCTTGGTGAGTGTAACCGTCTCGGTATTCCGAGGCAGACCATAGAAATCAGCCCCGTTAAAGCTCGCAAAGGCTTCGAGATTGCTGAGCTTGCCTTGGGTGTCAAAGACTTCGGCATAGAGCTCCAACGCATACGGTGCGGTATAACATCCAGCACAGCCACAGTCCGACTCTTTATCACCGATTGCATGCGGTGCAGAGTCTGTTCCTAAGAAAAATTGCGAAGCCCCTGAGGTGGCGGCTTCAATTAACGCATCTCGATGCAGGCTACGTTTCAAAATCGGTAGACAATACAAATGCGGACGAATGCCACCAGCAAGCATGTCATTTCGCTCATACATCAAATGATGCACCGTGATGGTCGCACCCATTTCTGAGTGTGCTTTGACAAAATCAACGGAGTCTTTGGTGGTGATGTGTTCGAGGACCACTTTGAGGTTCGGGAGGCGTTGCATGAGTGGACCGAGAGTTCTGTCGAGGAATACGGCCTCGCGATCAAAGATATCAATCGAGCGATCAGTTACCTCACCGTGGATCAAAAGAGGCAGCCCTGTCTCAGCCATGGTTTCAAGCGTTGGCATGACACCATCAAGGCTCGCAACGCCTGCATCTGAGTTGGTTGTTGCACCTTGCGGATAGAGCTTCACTCCGTGTACGTGCTCGGATGATGCGGCTTCTCTGATGATTTCAGGACTTAAGTCCGGTGTCAGATAGAGGGTCATCAATGGATCAAACGTCACCCCATTAGGCACGGCAGCCAATATTCGCTCACGATATTGAAGCGCAGCGTCCACTGTCGCCACAGGCGGTTTGAGGTTTGGCATCACAATCGCGCGATAGAACGCTCGTGCGGTATCTGGAACAGTGGTAGTTAAGGCTGCTCCATCGCGTAAATGAAGGTGCCAGTCATCGGGACGTGTGAGAGTCAGTTGCACGAATTGATCCTTTTTCAATCCCCCATAGGGTAGAGGAAAATGACCGTTCATTCATCCGTTTCAACGGAAACACTCTGCAAGTTTCGCGCGCTCTGGTATCATGCGCGGCCTGATTTTTCATGATTTTTTAGGATTTCT
>CAJXTO010000127.1 GCA_913061245.1 uncultured Oceanospirillales bacterium | reverse complement strand
GTGTCGGTGATACGGTATCAGAGGGCGACACATTAATCGTTCTCGAATCAGATAAAGCCTCAATGGAGATTCCGTCACCGGTCAGCGGGAAAGTATTGGCGTTATCTGTCAAAGAAGGTGATTCTGTTGCTCAAGGTGACGCGATCGCTGATGTTGAAGCAACGGCTGGGTCACAGCCGCAGGCTGCGACAGCATCCACTCAACAGCCAGCTGCTGCACCGGCATCTGCTCAAGCCCCGGCTCCTAAACCTCCTGTGGTTGAAGAATCGAGTGTTCCTGCAGTCAGCTCTAGCGTGCATGCTGGACCGGCTGTGCGTGCGCTCGCCCGAGAACTCGGTGTCAATTTGGCAAAAGTTCCTTCGACGGGCCCACGTGGTCGAATCACAAAGGATGATCTACATAACTTTGTGAAAGGGAAACTGAAGGAAGCAGAGTCTGGTCAGTCTGCGAGTGGCGGATCAGGGATACCTCCGATTCCTCCAGTCGATTTTGCAGCCTTCGGTCCTGTTGAACGGATCCCGATGACTAAGATTCACAAGCTCACCGCAGACAACATGACGCGTTGTTGGCTCAATGTGCCTGCTGTGACTCAGTTTGATGAAGCCGACATCACGGATCTGGAAGCGTTCCGGAAATCGATGAAAGCAGAAGCTGAAAAGAAGGGTGTGAAACTGACGCCTTTACCATTCTTAATTAAGGCTTCAGCACATGCGTTAGCTGAGCTTCCGCAAGTGAACGCATCGATTGATCTGGCAACAGACGAGATTGTGCGTAAAGGCTATATCCACATTGGGATCGCAGTTGATACCCCTGATGGACTGATGGTTCCTGTCATTCGTGATGCGGATCAGAAGGGTATTTGGGAAATTGCCGCTGAAGCATCTGAGCTCGCAGACAAAGCAAAGAACAAGAAGTTGAAGCCTGCTGAAATGCAGGGTGCGACCTTCACGATCTCTTCGCTTGGTTCGATTGGTGGAACGGCATTCACTCCGATTGTTCCGTCGCCACAAGCAGCGATTCTCGGTATCTCTAAAGCATCAATGCAGCCTGTTTGGGACGGCTCCTCGTTCCAGCCTCGGCTCATGTTGCCACTGTGTCTGTCCTATGATCACCGCGTGATTAATGGGGGAGATGGTGCGCGCTTTACGACAATACTCAGTAAAGTACTGGGTGATATTCGACACTTAGTCTTCTAATCCAATGCCCGGTTCGCCGGGCATTTTTTTATTCAGTTCTTTTCGATTTCCAAAAGATCTCTTGGCCGCCATCACGTCGAGCGAGTTGTCGAGCCATGACAAACAATACGTCCGATAGTCTGTTGATGTATTGCCGTAAGTCTTCTCCGACAGTGTCTTCTTTTGAAAGCGTGACAATGATGCGCTCAGCACGTCGAGCGACTGCACGTGCCATATGGCAGAGCCCGGCCGACTTTGAGCCTCCCGGTAAAATGAATTCTTTGAGCGGTGGAAGTTCTTCATTCAACTGATCGCATAAGATCTCAAGGTCTTCCACCATGTCCGACTGGATCAACTGAAATCCAGGTACCGCAAGCTCTCCGCCGAGGTCGAATAAACGATGCTGGATATCAGTCAATGGTTCGATCAAGGGTTCGTTTGCTGGAAGTTCAGCGAGCAGTAATCCGATCCAAGAGTTCAGCTCATCGATTGTGCCGACCGCTTCAATACGTGAGCTGTCTTTGGTCGTTCTTGACCCGTCACCGAGGCCCGTCGTTCCATCATCGCCGGTTTTGGTATAAAGCTTTGTGAGTCTGTTACCCATTCGATTCCTTGTGGCGTGTTGATAATTGCTCAAGTGGTTTTCGTATGATCATCAAAAGAATGAGCCCAGGAATGACCATCAGTGCAGTGATTACAAAGAATAACGTCCAATTACCGCCTGTCCAGTCGACAAACCATCCTCCACCTGATGCCAATACGGTCCTCCCTGCATTTCCAATGGAAGCTAGAAGTGCATATTGAGTTGCTGAGAACGCTTTGCCTGTGAGTGCCGTCAGGAAGCTTACAAAAGCAACCGTTGAGAATGCTGTTGTGAAGTTGTCGGTCAAAATAGCCAACAACAAGATGGATTTGTCGGGCCCTGCCATCGCGAGCCAAGCGAATAATAAATTACTACCTGCCATTGCGACGCCGCCGATGAATAAGCCGCGCGTGACGCCAAGACGGACGTTAATGACACTGCCAATCAATGCAAAGATACAGGTTGCAAGTCCGCCGTACAGTTTTTGGTAAGTACCAATTTCCTCATTCGTGAAGAGCTCCTTGTAGAACACGATCGACATGCGTCCCAAGAACGCCTCTCCTATTTTGAAGAGGAAGATAAATACGAGAATATAAACGGCGAGCTTCATCCCATGATTTTTGAAAAAGTCAGCCAAAGGCTCCCAAGCCGTCACTGTTAACCAGATTTTAAGGCGCTGAGTTTTTGATTGGCCGTCTTTTGCGTAGCTCGCTTCAATGTCTTGCTGCAGCGACTCTCGTTCAGTGACGGGCTCGGTGACAAAGCAGGTTGCGGCCATAAATGCGAGTAAGCATCCGGCCAGCATCAGATAGACAGTATTCCAACCGAGCGTGTCTGCATATGCAAATGCAAAGTATCCGGGAAAGGAGTACCCGGCCCACCAGCCGACGGTTGCCATTGCTGAGGCGGCTGGAATAGATGACTGACTTCCGTAGGAAAAATGGTCGACTCGAAAGGCGTCAATTGCGATGTCCTGAGTTGCCGAAAACAGGGCGATTCCAAAGATCAGGAGTCCGACTAGAACTAATGAATCAGCTGGTGAGTGGATTGTTGCTAAGTAGATGGTCAATAGAGCCATCGCACCTTGGGTGACGAGTATCCAGCTTTTACGCTGCCCGATACGGATAATCCCAGGAATATTGACTCGATCAATCAAGGGAGCCCACAAGAAATTAAACGCATAGATCCCGTAAGCAATACCAACGAGACCAATGTCAGTTCTTGAGACGCCAGTATCTTTAAGCCAGGCGGCTAGCGCGGAGGCAATCAAGACCCACGGAAAACCACTGGCACAACCCATCAGGAAGACCCATAAGATACGTTTGTCGAGATAGGTTTTAAGGGTTTCGTTAAGTGTCATAAGCCGTCCGGATCAAGCTCCCATTGTCGGTCGCTTGATCCGAAAGGCAAGGTCTTTTAGACGCGAAGGCCACCGTCTACTTCGATGACTCGACCGTTGACATAGTCATTTTCAAGAATAAATTCAACGGTTTGTGCAATTTCATCTGGCTGGCCAAGACGTTTCGCTGGAATGCCTGCAGCAATTTTTTCTAAGGCTTCTGGTTTCATCGTGAGAACCATTTCAGTTCCAATGTACCCAGGAGCAATCGCCGCGCATCGAATTCCTTGACGCGCCAGTTCTTTAGCCCAAGTGACTGCCATTGCTGCAACGCCAGCTTTGGTTGCTGTGTAGTTGGTTTGGCCCATGTTTCCATGACGTGATATCGATGAAATGTTGATGATGCATCCACCATTACCTGCTTTAACCATTTCTGTTGCAGCCGCGCGGCCACATAGGAATGTTCCGGTCAGGTTGACATCAATAACTTGCTGCCAATGTTCAAAGCTCATGCGTTTTTCGACAACGCCTTCTTTGACTTTCAAGAACAATGAATCACGTGTGATACCGGCATTGTTCACGACTGCGTCAAGGCGGCCGGCCTGTGCAGCGATCTGAGCGAAGGTTTCATCAACCTCGTCTTCTTTTGCCACGTTACAAACCCAGGTAGAAACTGTAGCGCCTGCGTCCTCAATCAGCTTTTTTGCTTCAGCGAGAGTGTCTGCATTCATATCAATGAGAGCGATATGAGGGCTTTTTGGTGCGAGACGAAGAGCCATTGCTCGGCCGAGTCCTTGGGCGCCGCCAGTGATGACGATAACCTTGCCGTTAAGATCCATGTAAATTCCTTAATCTGTATCAGTGGTGTCGTTGCACAAATATTTTTGTTGCAATGCAATATCCTGTTACGCAGTTTAGTTGCACTGCAAAAAAAAGCTACCCCTCTTTGGTTTGTGACTGACAAATCTGTATCCTGCCTTTGGGAGGAATCGTGATGCCTTTAATCATTTTTATGCTCGTGCCTGTCGTTGAGATGTGGATCCTGATTGAAGTTGGTGGTTGGATTGGCGCATTGCCGACGATCGCTCTTGTCGTTTTGACAGCAACGTTAGGATTGTCACTGCTCAAGCGTCAGGGGCTCTCGACCTTGATGAGTGCGCGACGCAAGATGGATGAAGGATCAATTCCCGCTTCTGAGCTGGTGAGTGGCGTGATGATTGCTGTCGGCGGAGCTCTTTTGCTTACGCCTGGTTTTGTGACCGATGCCATTGGGTTCGCATTACTAATTCCCCAGACCCGTCAGTGGCTTCTCTTCAGATTAATCGATCGGTATCGCGACAAAATCGTCATCGAAGGTGAATTTCACCGTGTCGACGATAGAAATTTTTAGTTCGACTGTTGAAAAAATTAAATGCGTCTCCATCAACGGGCTTGTCCTGGGGACAGGTAGTCCCTGGCGGTTAACCCCCCACAGGTGAGCTAAGGAA
>CAJXTO010000126.1 GCA_913061245.1 uncultured Oceanospirillales bacterium | reverse complement strand
TCAAATCGAAGATCGCGATCAATCACTTGATCACTTCATTTGTAAAGACGGCGAAATCTTCGCTGGTACACACCTCATTATTGATCTCTGGGGCGCTAAAGACCTCGATTGCCTTGAACGGATGGAAGCAGCAATGCGTGCATGCGTTGAAGAATGCAATGCGACACTTTTGCATATCCACCTCCATCATTTCACTCCAAATGGCGGGATCAGTGGCGTTGCTGTATTGGCGGAATCTCATATCTCAGTGCACACCTGGCCTGAGAAAGATTACGCTGCGTTTGACGTATTCATGTGTGGTGATTCAAATCCGCATCGAGCAGTCGAGATTTTAGGGCGCTACTTCCGCCCATCTCGTTCAGAAGTGGTTGAAGAACGTCGCGGCAAGATCCGCTAATGCGTTACCAAGAAACCCTGTACTCGGAATGGGGTCAAAACTTCGAGCAGGGACAGACCCTGTTCGAAGCGGCGACTGATCACCAACATCTCGTTATTTTTGAAAATCCACGTTTCGGGCGCGTGATGGCGCTTGATGGTGTCATCCAGACCACTGAAGCGGATGAATTCGTTTATCACGAAATGATGGTGCACGTTCCGATGAATACGCATCCTTCTCCTAAAAACGTGTTGATCATCGGCGGCGGTGACGGCGGGATCCTGCGTGAAGTTCTCAAGCATCAAAGTGTTGAGTCAGTCACCCAAGTGGAGATTGATCGCGCTGTTGTCGATATGTGCATTGAATACTTTCCGAAGCATTCAGATGGTGCGTTTGATGATCCGCGATTGAATCTCGTAATCGACGATGGTGCTGCCTTCATTGCCAATAATAGCGAGCAGTTTGATGTCATCATCACCGACTCAACCGACCCAATTGGCCCTGGTGAAGTTCTCTTTGAATCAGCGTTCTATGCCGGATGCGCAAATGCGTTGACTGATCGCGGTATTTTGGTGACTCAAAACGGCGTTCCTTATATGCAAGGTGATGAAGTCACAAACACGTATCGCAGATGGAAATCGTATTTTCAAACACGATCATTCTATTTGACGCCAGTACCAACCTACGCAGGCGGTGCTATGGCGATGGGATTTGCGAGTAAGACTCGAATCGAAATGCCCTCGATCAATGAGTTAACAGCAAGATCAAATGAGCTGTCTCAGTTGAAGTACTACACAGCCGAAGTCCACCATGGTGCCTTTGGCTTGCCACGATTCGTAAAAGACCTAATGATCGATTAATGTCCGATCGAGGTGAGTTGCTCAATGAGTTGAGTGGCCGCCTCTTCCGGTAACTCAATCACAACACTCTTCTGCTTCGACTTCAGACCGCTCACTAAATTCACGCGACTTTTTGGCACACCCACTGCTGATGCAATCGATTGCACAATGGTTTGGTTCGCCCGCCCCTCGATTGGTGGTGCTTTGACAAACAATTTGAGACGACCGTCAAATTCACCCTCAGCGCGTGTTTCTTTGGCACCCGAACGAATCGCGAGGTGCACGAGCCACTGATCATTTCCCCGCCAAATCAGCCATGCAGGAAGGTCATCTGAAATTTTGTGCATCGCGTAATTCTCCTTTATGATGCGCGCTCTCAGGGAGGACTCTATGTTACGAACACTGATGTTAGGCAAGCTGCATCGTGTCACCACGACAGCGGCTGAAGTGGATTACATCGGATCATGCGCAATCGATCAAAACTTGATGGATGCAGCCGGCATCTTGCCTCATGAGCAAATCCACCTCTGGAACGTCAATAATGGCGAACGCTTAGTGACCTACGCGATTGAAGCCCCACGTGGGTCGGGCATCATCTCGGTCAATGGTTCAGCTGCGCATCGCGCACGCGTTGGCGACATTTTGATTCTTGCGGCCTTTGGACAATTCACTGAGACAGAAGCACAAGCCCACGAGCCGAAAGTCGTCTTCGTCAACCAACACAATCAAATCATTACCAAGGATGAAGCGACAGCCCTAGGTGTTGTGACTGACCCTGTTCCGAATCCGTGACAGCGTCCACCAGACCAAGCCAATAACGACTGGGGCAACGCCTGCCTTCACCCAATCTTTCATCGCAGGATCAACAAAGGGCTCGATCATTGGGGAAATCAGTCCAACTGCATAATATGCAATGGCTACTGTCGAGAGACCCTCAACCGCAGATTGCAAACGGATTTGCCGAACTGCACTCTGATCAAGGCTCGCCAACAAATCTCGAGTCTGGCTCTGTAGATTCAACTGGAGCTGTGTTCTAAGTAACTGTGCTCTCTCATCGATCTGGTCAGCTAACTCAGAACGCCTACGCATCACCGTTTCCGCGGTGGACACAGCCGGCGTTAGTCGACGCTTTAAGAAATGACGGATGCCGACATAGCCATCTAGTCCGTTAGCCTTGAGCTGGTCAAGACGCTGGAATACAAGCTCATGGTAGGCCTGATTCGCACCAACACGCCATGCAAGCTTTTCCCATACCGCGTGCAGTTCGCTTTCCTGAGCTGACAAGGAAGCCAAGGTATCCATCATTGCGTCATGATCCAGAGTCTCTGTGGTCTCATGCGGTAGATTGTTCGCCACTCGTTGCAAGATCGGATGCACCGCGCGGATACGATCCATACCCATCACAGCCAGCGTTCGATAGGTTTCGATCTCGAGGATCATTTGAAGGAGGCGACCAGCCGCCTCATCACCAGGGTCTTTTGAAAACGAAACCGTCCACGATGTAAAACCTGCATTATCAGCTGTGAAATTACTGCCTGCGATCACCGCGCCGTTCCTTAACGAACTGACCGCTTCAACATCTGCAGGCATCTCACCACCAACTGATGATGTCACTCGTGCCAAAACAAGCACATCCTGTGGTGCGCGATCGATCCAAGTCGCATCAGCGACTTCTGTGAATTGGAGACCCTCGGGAACCACTTGGGTAATAGCAACAAACTCTGTATGACGTTCGACTCGGATCCACGAGTCAGCTCCAGGGCGTTCCCAATGCCCCTGAAAGTCATCAGGAAAATCTTTTATACGCTCTTTGAGCCAAGCTCTGACTTCATCACGTGATTTAGGCGAAACCCGCACGCACAGGTGAACGAGTCTGCAGTTCGCTCTCAGTACAGGAAAAGGACGAGCATGGAGCTCTCTGTTCGCTTCTAAGCGAATACGATGCGGGTCGTGTTGCATAAGATGGAATTAAAAAATTGAAATACAGCCAGTGAGAACACTACATAGGCCGATTAACAACAACAAACGCATGCAAAAACTCCAGTTGGTAAAACTCTATACAGAGATTAAACCATAGAACTCACTGCGATGGAGTCGCGTTGAAAAACTGATTTCGCCGATGCGTTAAAAATATCACTGTACCAACGAGTAAAGCGCCAATCACATTACTCATCAGGTGGAGAGGTACAAAGCATAAGACTGCACCAGACACCAACAATGGCCAGTGCCAGATGGCTAGTGGGCCTTCAGAGAAGCGCGCAATGATCGCGTTGGTGGCATAAATCCCAAATAACGCGAACAATCCAATCTGGCACATCTCAGCAAATGTCCCATTCACAAGGGGGGTATAGGCAAATAACAACGGAACAACGTAAAGGCCTTTAGCGGCTTTCCAAGCTTGGAAACCGGTCGCCATTGGCGGTGATTTGGCGATCCCAGCGGCAGTAAAAGCAGCCAAACAGACAGGCGGCGTCACATTACTATCTTGGCTTAACCAAAAGATGATGAGATGAGCGACCAGTAAAAAGCCCATCAATGTTTCTGCATCGACGAGCATTGGGCGCATCGTCATGGCCACCTCGAATGGAACTGCCGCCATGAGGGCCGACGCTTCTTCCAACGTCATTCCAACCATCACTTTAGCGGCATGAGGACTGTCAACGAGCATGAACATCGCTGCCTGCGCAGGGTCTGAGAGTCCCGCCATCAATTGTTCAACGATGATGGTATCGGCCAGAATTCCTGCCAGTGCCGGCGCACATAAAATCGCAAGGATAATATAAGCTGCTGTCACAGGTAGACCCATTCCAAGTACCAAGGATGCAAGGCCAATCAAAAGAATAGCAATCACGAGTGAGCCCTGAGACCACTGAGCGATCATCAGTGAAAATCCATTACCGATGCCACTGGTTACAATCGCATTATTAATCACACCAATCGAAACCAATAGGACAGCCGTTAAAATCCCTCCTCGCATACCGAGTAAACAGGCTTCAATGATTCGCTTCAGGTTCATGACATTGGTTTGCATGTCGGTTGCGCCAGTATAGCGACCGATGAGCCAAGCAATCCAAGACACCACAATCAGCACTGCGATTGCAGTTGATGCAGCGAATGACGGCGTCACACCAGCCATCAAGAAATAAATCATCACGGTGAGTGGAATCACAAACGTCATCGCACCAGCGATAATCTTAGCTCGATTGACCGTCATATCGATGCCCTCTCCAACTCGATGCTTCACGGCTTCGATGCGAACCACAAATGCAACGGAGAGGAAATAAAGGAATGCTGGAATCACTGAAACGGCAACAATTGTTGAGTACGGGATTGATGTATAACTCGCCATCACAAAGGCTCCGGCGCCCATAATTGGAGGCATCAATTGCCCGCC
>CAJXTO010000125.1 GCA_913061245.1 uncultured Oceanospirillales bacterium | reverse complement strand
GCTGAGGTCTATGACAAGGCGCACCCTCGCGCAAAGACAAAATCATGAAATCAATTCGCGCACTGACTTTTGACCTCGATAACACCCTGTGGGAAACCGATGTATCTATTTTAGGTGCTGAAGATGTCATGGCAGCTCACTTACGAAGTCTGACACCGGCTGCGTGGATGGCAGACTTCAGCCTTGAAACATTTCGCGCAGTGAGAAAACAAATCGTTGAAGAGCGACCTCACATCGCGCACAACCTCACGGTGGTTCGCAGAGAAACTTTAGTTCGATGGTTTGAGAACCAGGGTGCGACACGGTCGGTAGCTGAAGATCTTGCAGGTGAGGGGTTTCGGGTATTCTATGAAGAGCGCCAAAAAGTAAATCCGTATCCAGGAACGGCCGAAACGCTGGAAGTCCTGTCGAAAGAATACCCTCTAGCTGCGATTACGAATGGAAATGCAGACTTAATGGCTATGCCATTAGGGCAATACTTCCAATTCTCATTACAGTCTCAACACTTCCCAAAACCGAAGCCTGATCCGATCATGTTCGAAGAAGCGCTGAAGCGATTAAACGTTAAACCCCATGAATGCTTGCATATCGGAGATGACATTGAGCACGACGTGATCGGTGCTAAACGACTTGGAATGAGAGCTGTGTGGTTCAACACCCATGCTCGAATACCAGAGGAAGATGTTCCTGCAGATCACACCATCACGAAGCTACAGGAATTAATCCAAATTCTTAAGCAACCCGATTAATGGGCGCTCCCTCGATAAAAGCTTCAAGGTTCGCTTGCATTATATCAACAATCCGTTGACGTGATTCGCGACTGGCCCATGCTGAATGAGGCGTAATGACTAAATTCGGATGCTGACAATTAAGTAACCGAGAATTTTTCGCTGGTGGCTCTGTGGTTACGACATCTAGACCTGCACCCGCCAAATGCCCTGATTCAAGCGCATCACATAGTGCATCCTCATCAACCAAACCACCGCGAGCGGTGTTGATCAAAAAAGAACCGGGTTTCATTTTTTGAAACGCATCACGATTCATCATTTTCTGAGTGTCGGCATTCAACAAACCATGAAGGCTAACAAAATCTGATTGCTCAAGGAGCATATCAAAACTGACACGCTCAGATCCGTCGTCATAGTTAACGCCATCGCGACCCATCACGAGCACGCGCATACCAAATGCTTCAGCCAACTTACCAACTGCCTGGCCCAATTCGCCATAGCCAATTAAACCCAGAGTACGGCCCGCCAAATCAATAATTGGGTAATCCATCAAACAGAACATAGGACTCTCTGACCATCGCCCAGCTTTCACATCATTGCGATATCGTTCTGCCTGAGTTGAAACCATTAACATCAGCATCAATGTGTGCTGACTCACAGATGGGGTTCCATAAGCGGTCACATTACACACAACAACACCGTGATCGGTAGCTGCCTGCTTATCGACATTATCCGTGCCCGTGGCTGAAACCAAAATTAACTTGAGATCGGGAGCGGCTTCAAAATGAGCGCGTTCAAATTTCACTTTATTCAAAATGACAACTTCGAAGCCCTGAATTCGTTCAGTCACCAAGTCAGGGGGAGTCACGTCATGGGTCACGAAGTCAGAGGTTGCACCAGCGAGTTTTTCAAAATCCAACTCATCAGGCTTCATCGATTGATAATCAAGAAATACTGCGCGCACGTTTTTTTCTCTTATGTTTTGGGGGATTGGAGAGTGTACGCAAATTCACAAATAAAAAAAGGGCGGCAAAGCCGCCCTAATCTGTTCCCTGAGGGAGGTGTTTAAGAGCGTTTAAACTCTGGATAAGCTTCGATACCGCAATCCACGACATCAAGACCTAAGTATTCTTCTTCTTCAGTGACACGAACACCCATGATCACTTTCAGAATGGTCCATACGATCAATGAAGCCACAAATGTGAATGCAAAGATCGAAACGATACCCAAGATCTGTCCACCGAAGGTTGCATCACCGTTCGAGAGAAGCACTGCAAATAGACCCCAGATGCCTACAACACCGTGAACAGAGATGGCACCGACAGGATCGTCGATCTTCATACGATCAAGCGCCAGAATTGAGAACACCACCAATACGCCACCGAGCGCACCAATCAATGTTGCCAATTCAGCTGAAGGAGCGAGAGGCTCGGCCGTGATTGAAACTAGACCGGCCAACGCACCGTTTAATGACATTGAAAGATCCATTTTGCCGAACATTAGTTTTGCAACGATTGCAGCTGCAATTGCGCCGCCAGCCGCAGCCATGTTGGTATTCAAGAAGACCTGAGCAACCGCGTTCGCTTCGTCGACGTTCGATACCATCAACTCAGATCCGCCGTTGAAGCCAAACCAACCCAACCACAGGATGAATGTACCAAGAGTCGCTAATGGCATGTTGGCACCCGGAATCGCATTGATTTCACCGTTCGGGCCATATTTACCCTTACGCGCACCAAGCACGAGAACACCAGCCAATGCGGCTGCAGCACCACACATGTGGACAATACCTGAGCCCGCGAAATCGCTGAATCCAGCTTCTGACAAGAAGCCACCGCCCCAGCTCCAAGAGCCTTGGATTGGGTAGATAAATCCAGTAAAGACCACTGCGAACAGCAAGAAAGCAATCAGCTTCATACGTTCAGCGACAGCACCCGAGATGATCGACATACCAGTTGCTACGAAGACAACCTGGAAGAAGAAGTCAGAGCGCGCTGAGTAATATGGTGCATCGTCGCCGCCAGCAAGCACTGCATCAGCAGTATTCTCGTCGCCGATTAAGAAGCCAAGGTCTGGAATGACTCCGCCCCAAGCGTCATTGATGTACATGAGGTTGTAACCAACAGCAAGGTACATCACACACGCAATTGCGTAGAGAAGGACGTTTTTGGTCAAAATTTCGGTGGTGTTTTTAGCACGGACAAGGCCCGCTTCTAGCATGGCGAAACCTGCCGCCATCCACATGACTAAAGCACCGGATAGTAGAAAATAAAATGTATCGAGGGCGTAGGCCAACTGGGCCAGATCGCCACTCACAGTAGCTAAATCGTTCACAATGACTCTCCTGCGAAGTGTGTCTTTGATCGAGTTGTGTTGTTGTGCGCTTAGAGCGCTTCGTTACCTGATTCGCCGGTACGGATGCGGATCGCCTGCTCGAGGTTCACCACAAAAATCTTGCCGTCACCAATCTTTCCGGTATTCGCTGCTTTTGAAATTGCTTCAATCACCTGATCAACTTGATCATCTGTTGTAGCCACTTCAATTTTCACCTTGGGCAAGAAATCAACGACGTATTCCGCACCCCGGTACAACTCGGTGTGCCCCTTTTGACGACCGAAGCCTTTCACTTCAGTGACAGTGATGCCTTGCATGCCAATATCTGACAGTGCTTCTCTGACATCATCTAACTTGAACGGTTTAACAACCGCCGTTACCAGTTTCATGTATAGCTCCTTACTAACGAGACCCTAACGGGAGGAAATACCTCTCTGAGGGAGTCATTGCAGACACCGTGCCAACCAATCACTTCGCAGGAGATTGCGGGTTCTGGCGGGTTTTTCCCGTTCAGAAAGCACCGAAATTGCGCACACCATGCACTGTAACGACTTTCGCGGCACTAAAATAGTGCGAACTGTATGAGATGAAATTTTTTCTGATCGCCCGCATCATAAGTTCATGAACCGAAAGGAGGCAGACCATGCTGAATAAAGATGCTTTTAATGACATCGCCACAAAAATTTCTGAAGCGCTTCCAGAACCTGCGCGCAAAATGCAGGCGCAATTTAAGCAACAAGTCGAAGACTTGATCGCGCAAGGACTCAAAGATCTAAATGTCGTAACGCGAGAAGACTACGATAAACAAACAGAGAAACTCTCAAAAGCTGAAGCAAAGCTTGCTGAACTCGAGACACGGCTCGCCGCGCTGGAGAAGTAAGCACTTACAACATGCTATGAGTCACTGCATTTTACTGTATATAATTACAGTATGTTTGCAGAGCTTTGTTGTACTTCCAATTTCACTTTCTTAACAGGCGCATCACATCCTGAAGAATATGTGATGCGTGCTCATGCTCTTGGTTACTCGGGAATTGGTGTAACCGATGAGGCTTCTGTCTCTGGTGCTGTGCGCGCCCATCTCGCATCACAAACGCTCGGCATCCCATTGGTGCATGGATCACGATTCCGAGTCGACGAGCAACTTGAACTCACTTTGCTTGCACCGAATCGAGTGGCCTGGGGAGAACTCGGACAACTGATCTCGCTTGCAAGGCGACGATCATCCAAAGGTACATATCAGTTAACACGACGAGACCTCATTGGGCATACAGAAACGTTACTCTGTCTTTGGCACCCTAATCCTCAAGCCTTGGACTGGACCTCTCAAATTGAAAGCTTGTCTTATGCTTTTAGGGGACGATTCTGGATAGCCGCACATCTACCCGAATCCGGGCATCAAGCAGATCTAGCGGAACGTATTGATCTCACAGCCTTTGAATGGAACCTACCCGTTGTTGCGACACAACGACCTCTGATGCACATCCGCCAACGTTTAAAACTACAACATACGCTGACAGCAATCCGGCTCGGTGCTCCGATTGTTGAAATTGCAGATC
>CAJXTO010000124.1 GCA_913061245.1 uncultured Oceanospirillales bacterium | reverse complement strand
CTGCCGCATCGAGTTTTCAAGTAGCGCAACAGATTGTTGATAAGCTAAACGGAGCCGATCTCAAGGTCCGAGACCTCTCAAGTGGACTACCGAGTATCAACCAAGAGTGGGTTTCAGCGAACTTCACAGAACAATCCGCTCGGTCAGACGATCAACATAAAGCACTGAGCCTGTCTGACGAGCTCATCGGTGAACTCAAATGGGCTGACACAATTATCATCGCGTCACCCATCTATAACTTCAGCGTACCAAGTGCTTTGAAGGCTTGGGTTGACCATATTTGTCGAGCAGGCCTCACATTTAACTACACAGAAAATGGACCTGTCGGTTTACTTACTGGAAAGCGAGCCATACTCGCCATGACATCTGGTGGTGTGCCAGTTGATTCAGCAGTCGACTTTGCGACGCCCTACTTACGGCAAGTGTTCAATTTTGTTGGTATTACAAACATCCAAACCGTGCGGGCTGATCAGCAAATCACAACGACTGATTTCATGGAACGAGCCAACCAAGAAATTAGTAATCTTGCTTAAAATATCAGGGGTGAATTGTTTGAAATGAGCATCTCACTCTGAATGATTACGCATCGCTAGAGCTACAGGTCTCAGAGGTATAGCCCAGCTCAATTAAGACCTGTAGCGCGTCAATTTAAAGAAAGTCAAAATACTATGGATACAAGAGCACTGTTATAGAACGCTAACCGTTCTTGCGCTGCAACTAGCTAGACGAATATCCTCGTGAATCCCAAAGATTGAAACACGAGAAAAAGCCGCTTGGATCCAACTCTTAAACCGAATAAAAACGGGCGTGTTCTTGGCTTAAGCTTTGACATCAACTGGAACGTATTTAGTACTGCAGCTCTTGTCATTATTGCATTCGTTATTTTTACACTATCGTTTCAATCCACAGCTGAACTTTTATTTCTAAAATTACGAGACGTGCTAACAGATCAGCTCGGCTGGCTGTTGATTGCTGTCGCAAACATTATTCTCATTGTCGCTGTAGTGCTTGCTATATCCCCTGTAGGGAAGGTAAGGCTGGGCGGTGTGAATAAACGCCCCGAATACTCGTATGGCGCGTGGTTCTCAATGCTCTTTGCCGCAGGTATGGGCATCGGTCTTTTATTTTATGGTGTGGCCGAACCACTAGCACACTTCCAGAGTGCGATAGGCGGACCAACAGAAGTCAACGGACAGAGAACTGATTTTGCACCACTAGGTGGAGCCCTCGACAATCGAGTGGAAGCTCAAGGACTTGCAATGGCGGCAACACTCTTCCACTGGGCGCTTCACCCATGGGCTATTTATGCCATGATGGCATTAGGTTTCGCATTAACGAGCTTCAATCTCAAACTGCCTTTGACCGTTCGATCAATTTTCTATCCAATCTTGGGTAAAAAAATCTGGGGTTGGCCTGGAGATATCATCGATGTCCTCGCCATCTTCGCAACGATGTTCGGACTAGCAACGTCTCTTGGGCTTGGTGCCTCACAAACCGCGAGTGGTATTGAACACCTTTTGGGAATTTCGAATACCACGAGCTTGCAACTCGTCTTAATCATTTGCATCACAGGCCTAGCGACATGCTCAGTTGTTTTAGGTTTAGATAAGGGCGTCAAGCGACTCTCAGAAATCAATCTCGGGCTCGCCGCTCTACTCTTACTATTCATTTTGTTACTTGGGCCAACGTTTTATTTGATCTCTTTAATAGTTGACTCCGTTTCTGCTTATCTAATCAATTTACCTGCTTTAGCAACACCATTAGGGAGGGAAGACCAGTTATTCAGCACAAGTTGGACAGCTTTCTATCTTGCATGGTGGATTTCCTGGTCGCCTTTCGTTGGAATCTTTATCGCTCGGATCTCAATGGGGAGAACAGTTCGTGAGTTCATTTGCTGCGTACTTCTCGCACCCACATGTGGCTGCATTCTTTGGATGACCATATTTGGGGGTGCCGCGATCGAAATGAACCTCAACAACCCAGAAATTGCGGCCGCAGATGTGTCACTCCAATTATTTGTGATGCTTGAACAACTCCCGCTCACTGAAATCACAACCGTTGTTTCTTTATTTTTAGCGATAGTGTTCTTCGTCACTTCTTCGGATAGTGGTTCGATGGTTATTGATAGCCTGGCCTCAGGTGGACAATTAAATACGCCGGTGCCACAGCGAATTTTTTGGTGTGGACTTGGCGGAATGGTCGCAGCCGCATTGGTCATCGGCGGCGGTTTAGTGGCGCTTCAGGCCATGGCGGTCTCAACAGGAGTACCGTTTGCGATCGTACTGTTGCTTGGTACGGCAGCGACGGTGCACAGCTTAATTAAAATTTGGGGAGTCAAGACGGAGTAAAGATCGAAAAATGGTGGGTCGTGCAGGATTCGAACCTGCGACCAATTGGTTAAAAGCCAACTGCTCTACCAGCTGAGCTAACGACCCACACCGGAGGATTAGAGTTAATCCGATAGGGCGTGCATGATACCGGCCGAGATGAATTTGGCAAGTAACTTCGGGGATTTTTTTAGATTTTCGGGGAAATTCCGTTTTGGTAGTTCGTCGGATCTTCGAGACCCGCATCTAAAAAGCCTTTTCTGCGTAAGCGACAGGCATCACAAGCACCGCAAGCAGCACCCTCATCGTTTGCCTGATAACATGAGACTGTCAGACTATAATCAACACCCAAGGCGCTTCCTGCAGTCACGATGTCCGATTTAGACATTGTCATGAGAGGTGCTTCCACCACCCATGGTTCACCACCATCAACTGCAGCCGTCGCTACATTAGCCAAACGCTCAAATTGCTCAATAAATGCAGGACGACAATCCGGATACCCCGAGTAATCAACCGCATTCGCACCTATAAAGAGATGAGTTGCTCCAATCACTTCACCGTATCCCAAAGCGATCGAGAGGAAGACCGTATTACGCGCAGGAACATAAGTCACTGGGATACCACTGTTAGCAACACCACCGACAGGAACCTCGATATCATCGCTTGTTAAAGCGGAACCGCCGATGGATCCCAGATCCAGGCGGATCACCTTATGCGGATGATCACCGAGAGCGAGAGCCACTCGATGCGCCGCTTGAAGCTCTGAATTATGTTTTTGGCCATAATCAAAGCCGATTGTAAAACAATCAAAACCGCGAGCTTTCGCCATGGCGAGCACAGTCGCCGAATCTAAACCACCGGATAAAAGCACAACCGCTTTTGGTTTATTCATCGACCACTCTCCTCTCCCCAAATTTGTTTGTGCAACTGCAACTGCATCCGATAGGGATGTTTCGACGACAAAATTAATGAGGCCAGCTGCTTCAAATCAATCTCGCCATAGGATGGAGAGACCCAAACCACACCAGCGTTAAAGACTGATGGGTGCTCATCGCAGAATAGTTCGAACCATCGAAAATCGTCTTCACTGGTCACAACGACTTTGATTTGGTCCTTCGCTTTAATCAGATCAAGATTCGACAAAAGATTCTTTGACGACTCACCTGACCCTGGCGTTTTCAGGTCGAGCACGACCGACACACGGTCATCAACATCTTTGATGTCCATGGCTCCTGATGTTTCGAGCGACACTTCAAAACCGGAATCACAGAGAGCTTTCAACAAGGGCCAACAATTCGGCTGTGCAAGTGGTTCACCGCCAGTCACACAAACTCGCGTCACGCCGGCGTCACGGGCCTCAGAGACGAGGTCGGTAATGGATCGCTGCACTCCACCCTGAAACGCATATTCACTATCGCAGTAGCCACAGCGTAGCGGACAGCCAGTCAGTCGAATAAAAGTAGTCGGCAGGCCTGATGTGAGAGCCTCGCCTTGGAGGCTCGTGAAAACCTCCGTAATACGGAGGCTCAACGGTTCACTCATTGTGACCTCAGTTGGTCTTTTCGAGCTCGCGGGAAGCAAGCCCCGCTTCAACGCTCTCAGGCGCTTGAGTGATGACTTCCTCTAGGATCTTTCGGCCATTCATCACATCCTGGTTCTTGATCAGCAGTTTTCCAAGCTTCACTTTCACCTGAAGAATGCGACGATAGTCAGGAGCAACCAGCGTTAAGCTCTTGAACGCCTCGATTGCCTCCTCGTCACGACCCAGTACGTCAAACACTTGGCCCCGCCAAAAACGCGCGTCAAGAATCAATTCGCTATCAGGGTATGCTTCGATGAAAGATTCCATGGCAACTAGAGCGTCTTCAAATTGACGCTCACGAATCAACTGAAATGCTTCGTTATATGCATCCTGATCGGAAACATCTGGTGAAACCGAAGGCTGACCAGACGTATCGCCAACACCAGGGTTTGCAACACTATCAGTTGGCACTTGAGAAAGCTGCTGAGCTGGCGTTGCTACAACAGCTTCCTTCTGGATCCGCACCAGCTCACCAAGCCGTTGATCAAGATCGAGATACCGCGTCTTTTGATCGGCAGACATCTGCCCTAACTGATACGACAGTTCTTCCATCAGTCCACGTAATGCCTGAGTCTCTTGACGCAACTGTTCGATTTGAAGCAAGAGCTCGCCCTGCGACTGTCTTAACGACTCCGCATTGATAGGCTCCGCAGCGTATGAAAACAAAGACGCCGCAGTCATTACAACGGCGGCGCCTGCAGTCTGAACTAACCGCATCGATTACTGATAAATCAGCTCAACACGACGGTTACG
>CAJXTO010000123.1 GCA_913061245.1 uncultured Oceanospirillales bacterium | reverse complement strand
TAACAGGATAATTAAGGTTCAATAGGGTAAGACGCAAGGTGTCGATAAGAAGTTTGTTGCGCAAATTCGTGATCAAAGGGCTGTTGGTTTCGTCCACATTCATGTGGATCGGAAGCACCTACGCGCTAACGATAGAGCCGACTCAAGAAGACAGCATCCTCGCTCAGATCATTACCCGTGAACTCGAACGGAGACACCTAGCGTCAGACGTTTTGTTTGCAGAGCGGAAACCCATGGTGGGACAGTTGATCTTGAAAGCGATCGATCCGTCGCGCTCTTTGCTGACACAAGATGATATCCAGAAAGCAGATATTAACCGGCTGCCTGACCAGATTGAGCGTGGCCGTCTAAGCACCGTGTATCAGCTCTATGGGCTTTCGCTAACGCGATCTGAAGAGCGTCTCGACTATTGGCTCGATATTCTGAATCAAGGCGTTGGATCCATCGATTTATCGGATCAAGAAGAACTCCGCATCCGTGATGAAGAGACCCCATGGGTTTCCGATCTCACCTCTTTGAAAGACTTATGGCGCAAGCAACTAGAGAACCAAGCAATCGGTTTATTACTCGCTGACCGTAGTGAAGACGAAACCTACAAAGCACTGATTCGACGTTATAACAGTCAAAAAAACCGTATCGAGCAAACGCGCCCTGACGATATTTTTGCAGGCGTCATCAATGCATATGCCAGCGCATATGACCCGCACACTTCCTATCTGCCGCCAGCAGATAGTGAGACTTTCAACATCAACATGTCTCTTTCACTGCAAGGAATTGGAGCCGTCCTTCAAGCTGAAGACGAGTTCACGAAAGTCGTGAGCTTAATTCCCGGCGGCCCTGCCGAGATGGATGGTCGACTCAAGCCCGCTGATCGGATTTTGAGTATTGCGCAAGGTACTGAGCCCTTTGAAGACGTTGTCGGATGGCGTCTTGATGAAGTTGTTCAAAAAATCAGAGGACCCAAAGGGTCACAGGTACGCCTCGAGGTACAAGCTGGTGATGATGCCCCGCATCGCGAAATCGTCCTGATTCGTGACCGAGTCCAACTTGAAGAACAGTCGGCTAAAAGCCAAGTCATTGAAGCCGGCTCGAATGGTGAAAAAATTGGAATCATTACGATTCCAACGTTTTATTCGGACTTCACTGCAAAGCAAGCAGGTGACCCCAACTACCGAAGTACAACGCGCGATGTTAAAAAACTGCTCGATGAATTACGCACCCAAGACGTCCAAGGCATCGTTGTTGACTTGAGAAATAACGGCGGCGGCTCACTGCAAGAGGCATACGAGCTTTTCGGTCTATTTATCCCACGTGGACCAGTGGTTCAAATTCGAAGTGCTGGAGGCCGGACAGATGTGCGTGGTGATCGCGATCCAGACGTCTCATGGGAAGGACCGATGGCTGTTTTGGTGAATCGCCTCAGCGCATCAGCTAGTGAAATTTTTGCAGGTGCGGTCCAAGACTACGGCCGAGGGCTTGTGATCGGTTCGCAAACGTTTGGTAAAGGGACGGTACAAGCGCTCCTCCCTGTCAACGAAGGCCAGCTTAAACTCACAATTGCAAAGTTTTACCGCATCTCTGGCCAATCAACACAGCACCAGGGTGTGATACCAGACATTCAATTCCCATCGGCTTTTGATCCAAAAGAAATCGGAGAGAGCGCGCTCGATACTGCATTGCCCTGGGATCAAATCCGTTCCCTGAGATACCGCCCCCTCGACACGCCACAATCACGGGTTGCTCAACTCATCGACCGACACCAAGCGCGAATCGCGTCTGACCCGAATTTCAAAGCATTATTGAAACGCACTGAGAGAGCGCTTGAATTAAGCAGTGAAACAGGTATTTCCTTACATCTCGAAACGCGGATTCAAGAGCGGGAAGACAATAATCAAGCTTTGCTTGATATCGAAAACGCGCGTCGCACTGGTCTCGGATTACCAACGATCGAGAGTATTAGTGAACTGGAAAGTGACACAAAAGAGGCTGACCCTAAGGACGATGCCAGCCTAATGGAATCGGCTCGAATTCTATTAGACGAGATTCAGATTAATCCCCGTCTCGCGGGGCTCTAGGTGGTGGCACCATCGAAAGCGGCGTGATCGTTCCTGCTTTGCTATCACGAATGCGAGCAGGTCCTGAATCTTCCACTTCATCAATACGAATCACTGCATGCATTGGAATGTAACTGCGCTTGACCCCTTGGAACTCAGCTTTGAGCTTCTCTTCCGATGGGTCAACCAAAAGACCACTGCGCTCACCAAACACAAACTCTTCCACTTCGATGAATCCATAAAGGTCACTCGAGTAGATTTGCTTTGCAAACACTTCGAACACTTTGTCTTGACTGACAAACTGAACGCGGAAAGTTGGGTCGGGAGTTTTAGCCATCATGATCCTCGATTTCGGGGCGCGTAGTCTGTCGATCTTTCATGGTTCAGTCAAGAACACCCGTGCAATTTCAAGTACTTCGGACTATACTCGCGCGCCCACGACCAAGGAGATGGGATGACAGCAAAACTCTTCATCAAGACCCATGGGTGTCAGATGAACGAATATGATTCGGACCGCATGGCTGACCTGCTGAAAGATAGTCACGCATTGACCGTGACTGACGTTCCCGATGATGCTGAAGTCATTCTCATTAATACCTGCTCTATCCGTGAGAAAGCACAGGAAAAAGTGTTTTCAGAACTGGGGCGCTACAAAGCACTCAAAGAGTCAAATCCAAATTTAATCATTGGAGTTGGTGGCTGCGTTGCATCACAAGAGGGCGATGCCATTCGTCAGCGTGCTCCTTTTGTCGATTTAGTCTTCGGACCACAGACGTTACATCGACTGCCTGACATGCTCGAGGCGAGACGCAGCGGTGGGGAAGCGCAGGTCGACATCAGCTTTCCCGAAATTGAAAAATTTGATCGTCTACCTGAGCCAAAACTCGAAGGCCCAAGTGCCTACGTCAGCATCATGGAAGGATGCAGTAAATACTGCACATTCTGCGTTGTCCCGTATACCCGCGGTGAAGAAATCAGTAGACCGCTCGATAACGTACTCCAGGAAGTGCTCGCTAACGTGGATCAGGGAGCTCGGGAAATCCATCTCCTCGGCCAGAACGTGAATGCGTATCGTGGTGAGACCGATGACGGTGATACCGCTGATCTTGCAGATTTAATTCGCATCATTTCAGAAATTCCCGAGGTCGAGCGAATCCGCTTTACCACCAGTCATCCTGTTGAGTTTTCTGATGCATTGATCGAGTGCTTCAGAGACGTTCCAAAACTCGTCAGCCACCTGCACTTACCCGTGCAGTCTGGATCAGACCGTATCTTAGCTGCGATGAAGCGCGGTCATACGGCACTTGAGTACAAGGCGAAAATCCGGAAGATCCAAGAAGCTCGGCCCGGTATTAGTCTGTCCTCAGATTTCATCATCGGATTTCCTGGTGAAACCGATAAAGACTTTGAGAAGACGATGGAGTTGATTGAAACAGTTGGTTTTGATGTCAGCTTCAGTTTCATCTATTCAGCGCGCCCTGGTACTCCAGCTTCAGACCTCAATGATGAAACCGACCAAGCAACTAAAAAAGCACGCTTAGCTGCATTGCAGGCAAGAATCTCTCAAAACGCGCAGAAGATCAGTCGAGACATGGTAGGAACTGTACAGTCAGTCCTAGTCACAGGCCCTTCAAAGAAAGACCCTGGTGAACTGTCTGGTCGTACTGAAAACAATCGCGTCGTCAATTTCCGCTCTGACCAGACTGATCTCATTGGACGTTTCGTCGAATGTGAAATTGTGGATGCATACCCCAATTCGTTGCGAGGCCAAATGACCTCCAAGGCTCCGTGGTAGTGGACGTCCGTCAATTCGTACTCGAACCCAATGACGCCCGCCGGCTTGCCTCATTGTGTGGTCGCCAGGACACCCACTTAAGACTGATCGAATCACGACTTCCTGTCACCATCCGAAATCGTGGGAATCAATTCGAGATTGAGGGTGAAGGGGATGCCACCAAAGCATGCGCACGTCTTCTTGATCAACTGTATCGAGAAACAAGAGACTCTGAATTGACTGACGACACCGTCCATTTGCATCTACAAGAAGCATCAACCTACCAAGACGATGCACAAGCTTCGATCGTGATCGATACACCAAAGCTCAAGATTAAGCCACGCGGAAAGAATCAGCTCGGATACATCGACGCGATCCGTTCTCACGACGTGAACTTTGGAATCGGTCCGGCAGGCACGGGTAAAACATGGCTTGCTGTGGCGTGTGCTGTTGATGCACTCAGGCGCGATCAGGTGGAACGTATTATTTTAGTTCGACCTGCTGTCGAAGCCGGCGAGCGACTTGGCTTCTTGCCTGGAGATCTCGCACAAAAAATCGATCCCTACTTGCGCCCTCTTTACGATGCACTCTATGAGATGCTTGGCTTTGACAAGGTGACTAAGTTACTCGAGCGCCAGGTCATT
The DNA here is from genome assembly GCA_913061245.1 of uncultured Oceanospirillales bacterium. Lineage (GTDB taxonomy): Bacteria > Pseudomonadota > Gammaproteobacteria > Pseudomonadales > Litorivicinaceae > HIMB30. The sequence continues at coordinate 275 of CAJXTO010000123.1, read as the reverse complement.
GAGATTGCACCACTGGCTTACATGCGAGGCCGCACACTGAATCACAGCTTTATCATTTTGGATGAAAGCCAAAACACCACGCGCGAACAGATGAAAATGTTCTTAACGCGCCTCGGGTTTGGTTCAACTGCTGTCATCACTGGTGATCCAAGCCAGATCGATCTGCCACGAAAATCTGATTCAGGACTCACGCATGCGTGCCGTGTTCTCGAATCTGTCCGCGGTATTTCGATGACGCGCTTCAACTACAAAGATGTCGTTCGACATCCATTGGT
>CAJXTO010000122.1 GCA_913061245.1 uncultured Oceanospirillales bacterium | reverse complement strand
AAAGAGCTGCGTGAAGCAGTGAATACAGCATTTCTGGAATCCCGGAAATCATGAAATTAGTGAAGCGACTGGTCACTTTGACTTGGGTTATTACCCTCTTAGTGGCCGGTTGTGTTCTCTATCTATTTAATTCTGATCCCGTTGCGATAGACCTTGTTTGGATTCAAATCCCTGAAACAAGTCTTGCAGTCGTGTTGATTGCGACATTTTTTATTGGTGTGTTAACTGGCAGTCTATTGGTTTTGATCGCATCGATGATTCCCAAGAAGCGGAAGCCTGTGAATGAGTGATCAGCGCATCATTGTCGCCTTGGATGTGTCGACTGCCACAGAATTACGTGAACTCGTTGCGCAGATTCCAAATACGCATTGCAGAGCAAAAATCGGTAAAGAGTTATTCACATCGATTGGTCCTTTAGCAATTGAGATATGCCATCAAGCAGGTCTCGACGTGTTCCTTGACCTGAAGTTTCACGATATTCCAAATACATGTGCTAAAGCTGTGCGTGCTGCCGCTCGTTGGGGTGTATGGATGACGAATGTCCATTGCTCAGGTGGCACCGATATGATGCGAGCTTCCCGCGAGATCCTCGAAGGTGAATCACATCGACCTCTTTTGATTGGCGTGACAGTGTTGACGAGCATGTCAGCAGTCGGTCTTCAAGAGCTTGGAGTGACGCGTGATATTGAGTCGCAGGTCGATCATTTAGCCGGCCTCGCCCATAACGCTGGGTTGGATGGCGTTGTATGTTCAGCACAAGAGGCCCAGAGGCTTCGAAATTCTTTTGGTAATGATATTTGTTTGGTGACCCCAGGGATTCGTCCGAGTTGGGCTGCGGCCGATGATCAAACGCGGATTGTTACCCCAAAAGATGCGATCGCCAATGGATCTGATTATTTAGTCATCGGTCGCCCGATTACAGCATCTGACCATCCAGAAGAAGCGATTGCGCGAATCGTCCAAGAACTCTGACATTTCCCTCCTCGATTTCCGACGTCACTTCTCACGCTAAAGCTATCCTCCACTCAGGAGGCGCACATGAAAAATTTATTCTTTACTACCGTTTTATCTTTGATGGCACTCGATGTGTTTGCCGAACAAGTTGATTTAAATACGGCATCCGCTAATGAAATCGCTAAGTCATTGAATGGTATTGGACTGTCGAAGGCACAGAAAATTATCGATTACCGAATCCAGTTTGGTCCCATTGATACGCCAGAAGAGCTTTTAGCAATCAAAGGGATTGGTGAAAAAACGCTAGAGAAAAATCGCTCTAAGATGATAACGCGCTTGATTCAGCCACCGAGGCCAATTAATCCGGTCGGAGGTCTTGACGAAGCACCTCTGAATCATTAAAGTTCGCGGCCATCCTGAGTTCCGCGATAGCTCAGTTGGTAGAGCAGAAGACTGTTAATCTTTTGGTCGCAGGTTCGAGTCCTGCTCGCGGAGCCATTTCTCTTATATTCCCAAATTCTGCTTTACCTTCGCGGTACTTGTGCGACTGCTTTTAGCTCCCATTATTTTACTGTAGCCTTGCGTTTCCCGTGCGCACGGATGCGATTCGAGTGAGCCATTTTTGATGCATGCATTATTTAGAGGGAAATACATGAAAGCACTAGTGTCTTTAGTACTGATTACCTTGCCTGGACTCGTATTCGCGCATGCTCCTGAGGGAGCTGGCGGTGGCTTTATGACAGGATTTTTGCATCCTATCCTTGGATTTGATCATCTGATTGCGATGGTCGCTGTAGGGCTTTGGGGAGCATTCTTAGGTGATCGTGCCCTTTGGATATTACCAATCGTTTTCCCCACAATCATGGCTGTCGGTGCTGCGATCGGGATTATGGGACTCGAAATTCCTTTGGTTGAATTTGTGATTGCTCTCTCAGGCGTTGTTCTTGGGGCGCTCATCGCGCTTCGCTTTAGGGCTCCTCTGGCGATTGCTATGGTTCTCGTTGGGATTTTTGCGATTTTCCATGGTTATGCTCATGGTCTTGAAATGCCGGAACAAATCAGTGCGATTACCTACGGAGCTGGATTTGTGATTGGTACTGGTCTATTGCACTTGGCTGGGATTGGCCTTGGCTTTGCGACACGTCTCCCGCGTGGTGAGCTCTTGGTTCGCGGCTGTGGCGGTGTCATTTCGGTAGTCGGTCTCACCTATCTTGTTGGTTAAGACGACGATCGGGCTTGGCCTTTGCGCTCTGCCAGAAATGGTTTGGGCGCACGCGCTAGGCACTGATCCAACGGTGATTGAGAGGATCGATGCGGGTCTTATGCTCCCGTCTGAGCTCAGTCTTGCCTGGGTGTTTTGGCTCGTGTTTGGATTGTGGATCGTCCAAAATCTGAAAGCCGCTCCTCTTTTCTTTGTTGGTGCCGCCTCAGGAGTCGTCGCTTCATCTCTTCTGAGTCCAATAGCACTCGATGTCTCACTACCTGCGCTGATACTCGGCTTGGCTGTTGCTGCTTGGGTCTGTATCGGTCGAGAGAGTGATCCAAAAGTGTCCGCATGTGTGATTTTCATATTGAGTGCGCTATCGATGTCGATGGTGTTTTCAGTGCACGCTGATTTGGCGGACGATACGTTGATTCGCTCGATTGCAGCGGTCTCCATGTTGTTAAGTGCGAGCTTCTTTGGAGGTTTGTTTAAACAGATTGATCAATGGTTTCCAAGGCAGACGCCGATCGGTATCCGCATTCTATCGAGTTGGATGGTTGCATTGATCGCGATTCAAATCGCGATGAGTACAATAGCCTGATGACTCACGATGTTTCCTATCCGTTCCAAGTTGTTTCTGACTATGAGCCTGCGGGCGATCAGCCAACAGCGATCAAGACACTCGTCGAAGGTGTTCAGGCAGGTCTAGCCCATCAAACACTGCTGGGTGTCACGGGTTCTGGTAAGACCTTTACTGTGGCGAAAGTGATCGAGTCGATCAAGCGTCCAACAATCGTCATGGCGCACAACAAAACACTCGCTGCTCAGTTATACGGGGAGTTCAAAGAATTCTTTCCGCACAATGCTGTTGAGTACTTTGTATCCTATTACGATTACTACCAGCCTGAAGCCTACGTGCCAGCGAGTGATACGTTTATCGAAAAAGATGCGTCGATTAATGATCACATTGAGCAGATGCGATTATCGGCAACTAAAGCACTTCTTGAACGCGATGACGTCATCATCGTGGCGACTGTTTCGTCGATTTATGGTCTCGGTGATCCGGAGGCCTACCACGAAATGGTGTTGCATCTCACGCGTGGGATGACAATCGATCAGCGTCAGATCCTAAGGCGGTTAGCCGAGCTTCAATACAAGCGGAATGACATGGATTTTGGGCGAGGCACCTACCGTGTTCGCGGAGATGTCATCGATATTTTTCCAGCAGAATCTGACCGAGAAGGTGTTCGGGTTGAGCTGTTTGACGATGAAATCGAACAGCTCTCTTACTTTGATCCATTAACTGGAGAGGTTCTGAGAAAAGTCCCGCGGCTTACTGTCTATCCAAAGACGCATTACGTCACCAGTAAAGATCGCTTGGTGAATACGCTTGATGACATTAAGGCCGAGCTGAAAATGCGTTTAGAGCAGTTCAGGGAGCAAAGTAAGTTACTTGAGGCACAGCGGTTAGAGCAACGGACAAAGTTTGATCTCGAAATGATTGCTGAGTTGGGTTACTGCCAAGGTATTGAGAATTATTCACGCTATCTTTCAGGGCGGCCACCTGGTGAAGCTCCACCGACGTTATTTGATTATTTACCACCCGATGCGTTGTTGGTGATTGATGAATCGCATGTCACGGTTCCACAAATAGGCGGAATGTACCGAGGGGATCGCTCGCGTAAAGAAACCTTGGTGGAATATGGTTTTCGGTTGCCATCTGCCTTGGATAACAGACCCCTTAAGTTTGAAGAGTGGGAATCATTGGCGCCACAGATGATTTTCGTGTCAGCAACACCTGGTGTGTACGAAAAAGAACATCAAGCGCAAGTCGCTGAGCAGGTAGTGCGTCCGACTGGCCTCGTTGATCCGACGCTTGAAGTCAGACCAGCAGGCTCTCAGGTGGATGATTGTTTAAGCGAGATCCATGCGGTTGTTGAGAAAGATGAGCGTGTACTGATTACTGTATTAACCAAACGCATGGCCGAAGATCTGACTGATTACCTCATGGATCATGGCGTCCGAGTGCGATACTTACACTCAGACATTGATACAGTCGAACGTGTAGAAATCATCCGAGATCTGCGAAAAGGTGAATTCGATGTTCTTGTCGGTATTAACCTGTTGCGAGAAGGCCTCGATATGCCTGAGGTGTCTCTAGTAGCCATTATGGACGCCGATAAAGAAGGATTTCTGCGCTCGGACCGCTCATTGATTCAGACGATTGGTCGTGCAGCGCGAAATGAGAATGGTCGTGCCATTTTGTATGCCGACAAGATTACGGATTCCATGCAGCGAGCGATGGATGAAACTGAACGTCGACGAACCAAGCAGATCGCGTTTAATGAAGAGCATGGGATTGTTCCGAAGACGATTAAAAAGCGTATCGATGACGTGATGGAAGGTGCGCATCGTGAGACTCCGGGTTCACGTGGAAGAAAAGCAAAAGATAAGGCTGCTAAGTCGACAACGGATGCTCTGATGCCCAAGAATCCGCAGACTTTGACCCCTCAACAATTGGCCAAAGAGATCACGCGTCTTGAAGATGAAATGTTTCAAGCTGCAAAATCTTTGGAATTCGAACGTGCAG
>CAJXTO010000121.1 GCA_913061245.1 uncultured Oceanospirillales bacterium | reverse complement strand
CTGGCGCGTCTGGCTAAGCTGCTCCTCCAGAATGGCCTCCTGCGGCAGGTACTGGAAGTAAAGGTAGCTGCCAAAGGCTGCCACCAGACACACGGCACCGATGACATGCTTGAAGAATGGCTTTCGCGTGATAAGTGTGACCTGCTCCTTACCAGAGGGAGGGGCTGCAACCGACAGCACCTGCGTTGAGTTCTTCGGCTCATCACCCTGAGGGGCTGAGGGTGACGACTCATCCGGAGACCCACCGGTCATCTTCTTGAGAAGATCACCCACATCCATATCGAGCATACCCATCAGCCCTGGCCCTCCTGACCATTGGCCAGCATGGCTGACTCGTTAAGCTCGATGGACAACTCGAACAGCTTAAGGCCAGGCTCCTTGTCACCGATCACACTCGCCTTGTTTAACGTCGCGCGGTCGATGTTCTTAGAGCTTGAGAGTCGACGGATAAAATCGAGGATGGCAGGATCGCCACCGGCCTTACCGGTCACCAGGATACTGTTGTCCTTGTAGCTCATCTTCTCGAACCAAATGCCATCGGGTAATGAACGGTTAACGTCCTTGAGCACGTTGTATAAAAACCGCTGGTTGGATTTGATCTGCTCACTGGCACGCAGCGTCACATCAAGCTTCTGCTTCTGCGACTTAAAGTCCGCAACCACCTTCGTCAGTGATGCCTTGTCCGCACTCAGTCGCTCGTACTCAAGGACTATCGGGCGCAGCGTGTCGAGTTGGATTGCACGCGAGATTTCAGACAGGCCCGCATGCGCGATCGCCGTCGCACCAAGCACCCACAAAATGGCCGCACCCACAAAGCGCCAGCGCTGGGTCGCAACAACCTTCTCCCTGCCAGGCAACAAATTAACCTTATGCGCCTCAATCTGACGGCCATCGGTCTCGAGTGAGCCAAACAGCGGCAGTCGCTGCCCTGCCATACCAATCACCGGAGACACCGAGGACGGATTAAGTTTTAAGTCATGGGTCAGCTTGACTGACTTGTGCTGCTTAAACGCAGAGAAGGGATTAAGCACAACCACCTTTAAAGGATCGAGAGAGCGCTCAAGGCAGCGCATCACCTTCTCGATATTCGGCAGCGAGGATACCACCTGCAAACGATCTATCACGGTGCCAGGATGACGCGACTGGTACATGGACACCGCCTGCTTAACCTGCATCGCCATTCGATCAATCATTCGCTGACACGACTCGTGTTCAAGCTCTTCAAGCTGATACATCGACATCTTGTCGCCATCAGACATAAAGATACCGTTCACCGTCGGCGCACCATCGACCAAGAACATCAGGTAGTTCTCGACAGGACCAAACTCAAGGATGACATCAACCGACTTCTCGCCAGGCTGCGTCTTGGGATCTTGCGTGGTCTTTGTCATCGCCAACAGGTTAGCCAATGCAAATGAGCCCACACCCACCGACACCGGATTTAACTTTGCAGAGGTCAGCAACGCGCGATACAGCTCAATGTCGTCATACTTTGCGGCAACGAAAAGGATGTCAAAGGTTTCCTTTTCATCATCGCGGCCAACGATGTCCCAATAGATCGAATACTCAAAAATCTTATCGGTCAGCTGTACGACATTCTCCCAGAGCGTTCGCGTCTCAATCGCAGCATTGAGCTCCTCATCACTCATCTGAGGAAGCGTGACAACCTTGATAATCGCTGCACTCACGGGGAGCGAGATCGCAACATTTTGGCCCGCAAGCTTTTCACGCTTCACCAACGCATCGAGATGCTTGGAGTAGATCTCAAAGCTGTCCATCGACAGCTGCTCAAACACACTGCTCGCGATTTCATTGTCTGAAACTGACTCATGAATGAATCGATCAACCTTCCACTGCCCACCCTGCTGAGACATGCAGGCAAAGGAAATTGCCGAGCCACCCACATCAATGCCGCAGACACGCTGATACCCTCGCGATAAACGCGAAGACGCCGCTGTAAGCGGCGCTGAAAGAAACGGCGGTAGTTTAAGGCTGGCTTTCACGAGATCTACTAATTGGGATTTCTCTATAATTTAGAATCCTACCACGAATAACCCGTTTTTGATCAGTAAGATAAGCCTCCTGACCAGGTTCCTCGGAAAGATCTGGGGCAATGATTTCACCACTTGGTGGCACTCCATCGACCAAAACAGGAGCATCACTTTCGATGCCACAGTAGGCCCTGAAGGTTCTTATACGCCCCTGACCGGTTGAGCAAGAATTTGCAGCCGCTGGCTCATAGGTAGGCACACCCACGATCCCTGCACCAACATCAATCAATCCGGTAACAAGCTCACCGCCACCAACAGGATCACCACCATCGTTCGGGTATGTCATACCAATATAGTTATACCAACCATTATCAGGCACGTTACACACAGCATCACCCCGCACCTCGAGCAGGTCATCAAGCGATAAAGCTGGGGCATCAGGTGTAAATGATGGGAATTGGTTATCACGGATACCGAAGGCCACGTTTGATAGATCAGTATTTAACTGCCGGATTTCATTCTCGACATCACCCGTGCCGCCATACAACCAAAGGCGATTGGATCGATCAAAGATGGGAACCACTTTTTGGAAAATACGCCTGTCGTAATCAGCATTTGACTCTAGATCCGCAAGCACTGTGGATTGGTACATCAACGGTGTCTCAATGCCTTGCTGATCAACCTGCACCTGGTCAGTCAGGTTAATTTTCCACAGCTGGCCATATAAGTTCCCAACATAGGCCATGGCACCAGTGTAAGTTGCTAAGGCTGAACGATCAGGTGTCACCAGCGCAACATCGCCCGGCACACGGTTAACAATTTGATTGTTCTTTGTATCCAGCGTAGGAATAAAGGCACGCAGCTTACCCTGCATATCACCCTCTAAGTGGACAAGATACACACCCTGCCCTTCTGGGTTATTTGAGTTTGTAATTGCGTCTGGCAAATAACCGGCACCAAAGACCGCAACCCACTCCTGTCGAAGCTGTTCACCCTCATCAACCTGAACAGGGATCCGAGTAATTTGTGGTGTGGACCATGCCTCGGCTAGGCACGAATAGTTGTAGTCATCGAGTGGATCAACTGACGTATTGAGCTGAACCGCGGCGCTTCGACAACTCGATGGACTAGAGTCAACCTCAATCAAGCTGCCAGCCTTGTTCCAGAATTTGATCATTCCATTGGTTATGTCATTCTGAATCGCGAACATAAATTCCGGCGCGTCATGATCGGTAATATCGAGTGCAAAGTAGCCCGCACCGCCCCGACCAAGCCCTGCCATTAAAACGGTTTTAGTTACCTCAACATCGATTGCACCACTTGAGTCGGTATAACTGATCTCACGGATAGACGGCGTGCCATCAACGAGGAACAGGCTTTTTGATTGATTGGAAACATCCGCCGAGACGTCAAACTCTTTTAAACGATTAAGAACATTTGGCGGAACAAACGCCCACTCCTCAACACCCGTGTTGAGATTAAATGAATGAAGCATTCCATCATTTGCCCCAACATAAACACGCTCGTTATAAATCTGTGGGATTGAGTGATATATATCACCCAGCTTCCAACGATCATCGTTTACAGATCCGTCCGCATCCTCATCAAAGACATCAATACCACGAACAAAATCGATTAAACGTCCAATCTTTTCTGGTGCTGAGGTGTCAGTTGATGCGAAACCGAAAGACTCATTTGATATCTTTTCTTGAGAATACAAAAAAACATCCAACCCATCCGCATCATCAAGTATCGAATAAATCTTACGGTCTGTTACATCTCGACCATCTAACAATTCACCAGCATCCCAAACGACTTCATCATCCGCTTGAGCATTCGCACGCTCAGAACGAGCTAGCTGAACACGTCCCTGCCACTGATTATTTGGTTTGTATAAAAATGGAGTCTTTAAAAAATAGCGGTACGTCGGATCAAGATCATTTGCCTCAAGATCAATTTCATAAGCTGAGACCTTTGGGGTGAAATTAAAACTCGACTCCACCTCATCGAAAATGATGGATTCGAGCCTTGCTAAAATATCATCACCGTTCGCTGGAAAAACCGGCTCATAGGTGCCCCCACTCTCAGCCAATCTCTCATAAGAAGCCTGAACATTATCGATAACGATCTGCTCGTTCGGCGTTAAGTTGCCGTTTACATCTTCAAAGCTACTGCGAATGTCATCGTAATAGACACCAATAGGAAATGTCTTTATTGAAGCGGTCCCATTACGTTTAGCAAGACTTTCAATCAAGTTATAAGTTAAATCTTCAGGATAATTTGATATGGGATACCAAGCACTCCCGCTATTTTCATTTACATAGCCACTCCCTGAAGAATAAACACTGTACTCCCAAGCGCCATCACTAAACAGCAACACAATTGTTTTCTGGCATTCACTTTCAATTGGCTTAGGATCATATTGGTCAAATGGCTTGAGATAGCTAACCAGTTCCGGAACAGCTACATCTAGCCTAGTGCCGCCAACAGCAGTAATTTTTTTATTTTCATCAACTTCATTTTTATTTATTGTATTGATTACTATTTCCCTTATTTCCGCGGCACTTTCTCTACCAAGCTCCACCTTCAATACAAATTCATCAGACCATGTAGCCAACCCAAAATTAACATACTCATTAAGCTGCTCATTTCCAACTAATCGACTAATGACATCAAGCATTTCCTCTAAACGCGTAGTTTGACCATCTTGAAGTGTGCGATTCATACTGCCGGACGCATCAAGCATCAAAAAAACATTT
>CAJXTO010000120.1 GCA_913061245.1 uncultured Oceanospirillales bacterium | reverse complement strand
AGTTGGTTAGAATACCGGCCTGTCACGCCGGGGGTCGCGGGTTCGAGTCCCGTCCGCTCCGCCATTAGGCTCTCTAAAAAGGGAACCTACGCTTGATGGTTCACACAATCATCAGCACATGACCCCGAAAGGCTGATCCCACAAGGATTGGCCTTTTTTGTTTAGGCTTTCTCCTAGTTTCATGTATCTTCACGGCTATTGTCAGTGGAGTGCCATATATGTGGATGACGATTATTGTAGTTCTCGGTGCAGATCCAGTATTTCAAGGGACCGCGTCGCCATTGGGTGGACATATCGGTTCGGGAGTTTACGAAGTACGCTCTGAATGCGAATCAGATTTGATGCGCTATTTTCAAACGTTTGATGGAGAGGGTGAGGCCAAGCTCTCATTCACAAAGAACGAATGGGGTAATTATCGAATCATTAAAGAGCACTCTGATAAGGCATTTCGAGAAGTGCGATATTGTATGGAAATCCATCCAAAGTAATGATCGCTATTGATCGGTAAAGCTCATTTGCATTGCCTTATTCGCTTCATTCGCGTAGTCATCATGCATCACAAATAATCTGAGCTTCTCTGTCGTCGGCTCGCGTCGTGATGTGAGCACATAGCAGTCTGCCTGAACAGGCTTATCAAGCGGTTTAGTCAAAAGAGGTAGAGTTGCTTTACCGGTATACGGGGCAATCCATTGATCACGCTCCAACCGTGTCCAGCCATAATCTGTGGAGTAAGGGCGACTCAGATGACGCATTGCCGCCTGCGCCTCTTGATGCGTTGCCCAGTAGCTCCGGTTTGATCCGTTGAGTCCTATTGGTCGATGCCCTGGGTCCGACCATGGATCAATGAGATAGCCAAAGATCAAGCCGAGAGATGCAGTTGGGTAAGCCAAACCCTCATCAGCGATCGATTGACGCCCAAGGGTTGTTTGGCTCATCGTTAACTGGTGGGTTTTGAGATGATTGATCTTCAGATCCAGGCGATCCTGGCAGCTTGGGCCGATCCAGGCAGCCGTATTGGTGCGATCAATTGCTTTTCCGATGCCTGCGTAAAATTTAATCGCCACTTCGAGATGCAAAACGTGATCAGGTAATTGAAGGAGGTAATCCAATTCTCCGATGGTCTGTTTTTGGTCTTTGACAACAATCCCGTGACCCAGGAGTTTGACGCATTCGCTTTGTTCAAAGAGAGCGGTTAACAAGCTCTCAAATCGACGCCCCAAGCGCTTTGGAGCACCGTGCCAAGCCCATTCGTTTGCCAAATAGTCTGCAATTTCTGTGACAGAGCCGTTGCAAATTTTCATCAGTGGAACACAATCACTGTCTATACCGGATGACCAAATCGGTTGTGCCTCGAGAAGCCACTGTAATTCGCGCTCAATGGCATCTCGATGATTTGCGTCTGATAACACGGGTGAAGTGGGCATTGGCTTCCAAGGAAAAATGGTGAATAAATTTAAACGTGTCGCGCTGATCGGTCGTTCAGGACATCAGCAGGCCACAGAAACCATAGCACGATTGATCGAGTACTTGAGAAGTGAGGGTCTCGAGGTCTGGATTGAAGATGACATTGCAGATCTGGGCGAATTCTCTGGGCTACCGCATTGCGCGCTTGAACACATTGGCCAGAAGGTCGAGTTGGCGATCGTCGTTGGTGGCGATGGAAGCCTACTAGGTGCAAGTCGAGCACTTGCGCGGTTTGATACTCCTGTTCTTGGTATTAACAGGGGAACCTTGGGGTTTTTGACAGATATTCGTCCCTCAGAGGCTATTGAGAAAGTCGGGCAAGCCCTTCTTGGACAGTTCACCGAAGAAAAGAGACGTCTGAATTCGGTGGAAGTGATTCGTGATGAGCAGGTCATAGCCAGGGCAACAGCATTGAACGATGTCGTTCTGCATAAAGGACAAAGCGCACGAATGCTCGGATTTGATCTTTGTATCGATGATCAGTTTGTCTATTCGAGCCGCTCTGATGGCCTCATTGTCTCGACACCGACAGGGTCAACTGCGTACGCGCTATCGGCGGGTGGGCCGATCATGCATCCGAAGCTTGATGCTTTGGTTCTTGTCCCCATGTTTCCCCATACATTGAATGCTCGGCCCATCGTGGTTCCGGCGAACTGTGTTGTGTCCGTTACAATTACCGAAAAACATCAGGCACTTCCGCAAGTGAGTTGCGATGGTCAAACGCACATTTCGCTGCTATTGGGTGATCGCGTTTTGATTCGGCAGTCGGAAGAACAATTAACCCTGCTGCATCCGCCAGGATATTCGTACTACGAGGTGTGCCGATCGAAATTGCAGTGGGGTGGTCGCATTGAGCCTCAACAGGATGATGAATGAATACAGTTGATGAATTGGTTGAGTCGCTAACTCCAGAAATGGTGAGTGACCTCAAGCGTGCGATTGAACTGGGAAAGTTTCCAGATGGTCGTGTCGTATCAGATGAGCAAAAAGAGCTGATGATTGAGGCAACGATCCTATACGACGCATTAAAACTCCCTGAAGAAGACAGAACTGGGTTTATTCATCGAAAAAAACAGGCGTCTGGGATACTTGATACCGTTCCAGACATTATTCCATCGAAGGACATCGAGAATGACTGATTCGCGCGCCATGAACTCTGCGCCATCCATCACCCGCTTAGCAGATTACGAGGCATTTCCATTTGCTATTGACTCGGTTGATCTTACGTTTGAGCTTGATCCTACGCATACCCGAGTGACTCAAGTTTCCAGAGTGCGTCGCATTGTGCGCGGTACCAACGCGCTCGAATTGAATGGTAAAGATTTAAAACGCATCGCGTTAAAAATCGATGGCGTTGAGGTCCAGTCCGATCGGTTGGTCGAAATTGATGAAACGCTATTGGTTCGGCAAGTACCTGATGAGTTTGTGCTTGAAGTCGTCACCGAAATTAACCCTGAAGCAAACACAGCGCTTGAAGGGCTGTATTTGTCTAATGGCATGTTTTGCACGCAATGTGAAGCTGAGGGCTTCCGTAGAATTACATATTATCCAGACAGACCCGATGTGATGAGCGTCTTCACGACGCGGATCATTTCAGATGCGAGTCGTCCGGTGCTTCTCTCCAATGGTAACCCAGTCAGTGATCAGCATTTGCCTGATGGGCGACGCGAGGTCGTTTGGAGTGATCCGTTTCCTAAGCCTTGCTACCTATTTGCTCTAGTCGGTGGCGATCTCGCTGTTAAGCACGATGAATTTGTAACCATGTCTGGGCGTCGTATTGATTTGCGGATTTATGTTGAGCCGAAAGATCTTGACCGAGTTGATTATGCACTCGAGAGCCTAAAGCGCGCGATGGCGTGGGATGAGTCCGTGTATGGTCGTGAATACGATCTCGATATCTTTATGATCGTTGCTGTCAGCCATTTCAATATGGGGGCGATGGAAAATAAGGGCCTCAATATTTTTAACTCAAGCTGTGTTCTTGCGAATGCTGAAGCGGCGACGGATCAGGCGTTCCAGCGTATTGAAGCGATTGTGGCTCATGAATACTTCCACAATTGGTCAGGCAATCGTGTGACCTGCCGTGATTGGTTCCAGTTAAGTCTCAAAGAAGGCTTCACTGTATTTAGAGATAGTGAATTTAGTGCCGACACAAATTCACGTGCGGTGAAGCGCATTCAGGATGTGAATTTTCTACGGAGTGCTCAGTTTACTGAAGACTCTGGCCCCACGGCGCATCCAGTGCAGCCGTCGGAATATCAAGAGATTTCAAATTTCTATACGCTGACGATTTATGAAAAAGGCGCTGAAGTCGTTCGGATGATTCGAACGCTGCTTGGTCCGGAGTTATTCAGGAAGGGTAGTGATCTCTATTTCGAGCGGCATGATGGACAGGCCGTCACGATCAATGAATTTGTTGCTGCAATGGCTGATGTCTCTGGTCGCGACTTTACCCAATTCATGCGCTGGTACCGACAGCCGGGAACTCCACGGTTGCGGGTGGATGTAAGCCATGACTCTCAAACGAAACAGTTGCAGATTCAATTAACGCAGAAAGAACCTGTGGTCGCGAGTGGAGAGTCTCATGCTCCCTATGTCATCCCGGTGAGTTATCAGGTCATTGATCAAGTAACTGGTGCAGTTGTTGTGCCGGAGACGCTGTTTGAGCTGAGTGATGAGTCGGCATCGATTACCCATGATGGGATCTCTACGAATCCGGTGGTGTCGATTTTGCGAGGTCTGTCGGCGCCAGTTAAGTTGGAAATGGATCGCTCCGTTGATGAGTTGGTCGCACTTGCCCGATTTGATGATGACGGTGTGAATCGTTGGGATGCGATTCAAGAGTTGTACATGCAAGCGATTAGCGGCTTTTTGAAAGATCCTGACTCGTCAATTGATGACGCATTGCGACGGTTGATCTGCGATTTAATTGGTGATCCAACTCAGGTTTCTGATCCTGCATGTCTCGCCGAAATGCTTGCGCTCCCGCAAGACAATATTTTGTGGGATGCGTTCCAGCCGGCTGATCCACAGAAGATCCTTGAGGCCCGTAAGGCATTGCGCCAATCGATTGCGAATGCTGGAGCATCAAGCTGGTTTGTGTTGTATGAAGCCATGCGTGTCGATGGTCCTTATGAACCCACCGCAGATGCGATTGGGCGTCGTTCATTAGCAATGACAGCACTTGGTTACCTCGCTAAGGTTGAGCCGATCGATGACTTGCTCAAGGACATTGACGCGAGTGCATCGAATCTGACGGAGCGTTATGCAGCGTACCGTATTGCTCGCAGTGATGCTGGTGAT
>CAJXTO010000119.1 GCA_913061245.1 uncultured Oceanospirillales bacterium | reverse complement strand
TCGATTTCGCCAAACTGCTCTTTGGCTTGGTCATCATTAAGTGACAAAGCAACAATGACGTCATCGCCAGGTACCCAGTTCGCCGGCATCGCAATTGGAACCCCATATGAAGCTTGAAGTGCATCAAGTGCGCGAAGAACTTCAGCAAAGTTACGACCGACTGACATTGGGTAAGTCATCGACAGTTGAAGCTTCTTATCAGGGCTAAAAATAAACACAACGCGAACACTCGCCGAATCGGCAGCTGTACGACCATCAGGTAGATATGCTTCAGCAGGAAGCATGTCTAAGGCCTTTGAAACCTCAAGAGACTCATCGGCGATGATTGGAAAATCTGCTTTTGCCTTTGCAAAGCTTTCGATATCTCCTTTCCACTCTTTGTGCTCTTCGACACCGTCGACAGATAAACCAATGACTTTCGTGTTTCGCTTAGTCCACTCATCCGCCAGTTGAGCAACTGCACCAAACTCTGTGGTACATACGGGTGTAAAGTCTTTCGGGTGTGAAAACAGGATCGCCCAACTATCGCCAATAAAGTCGTGCAATTTGAATGAACCCTGATCAGTTACCAAGTCTAAGTTTGGGACCGTATCGTTAATGCGTAATGCCATGATGATTTCCTCGTAAATCTGAATTAACTATTCGTGGGACTACTGTCACAAAATATTCGCCTTTAGTACATTTGATTATTTCGATATAACTAATAGTTATTTACTATCGAACGTTCGCTTACGGAGCCCATCAGAACCAAGCCCTCTCAAAAAGGAATCACTCTCCTCCATTGCATCTTTTGAAATCGCACTGCACACGACTGGATTTTTCAACCTAAACCCTAATATCCATCTAAGTACTGTGATTATTTAGAGGAATGGACGTGCGGGTACTTCGGCTATCGATCCTGATGAGCATTGTTGTAATAGGGTCTCTACAACCCGCTTTCTCCAGTGATGCCTACCAAGTTATTCCTCCGCCCATTTGCATGAATAATCTTGGCGAGACAGTTGTATTTTCATCACGCACATCTGATCGAGGACAAGTTGCAGCCGGTATGGCAAACCGCGATCAACATGGGAGCCCTGTGATCTACCGCGTCAATTATGAAAATGCGACCCCAGCGTTCCAAAGATTTATCGATTTTCATGAGTGTGCGCATCATCAAGTTGGTCATGTTGACCAACCGCACCCTCCGCGCAATAGCTATGACCATTTAATGAACGAAAGTATCGCGGACTGCATCGCAATTTTAAGAGTACGAGAAGAAGCGAACGAAACGTATGAAGCGGTCATCGCAGATTTAGTCGATGCGATGACCCAGATTGGATTCCCGAAAGTGAGTACCGACAGCCGTTTAAGCAATATGAAAAATTGCTACACCAACTATGATTCATCGGACCAGTTTATCAAGCAAGTCCTTGACGCATCATCGACCTAATTCACAGCGACTCCCCTGAACAAAACGAGATTTCAAATGAGTGAGACAACAATTCGAGCTGACTTTTCGCAACGCGTGGTCATTCGGCCTGAGGATTACATATGGGAATCTTCTCCAACACAGGGAGTTTTGCGCGTTAAGCTCGATCGCATCGGCGACGAGGTAGCGCGTGCAACATCCCTTGTTCGATATACACCCAATAGCGAGTTCCCAACTCACCAGCACTTTGGTGGCGAGGAGATCTTGGTACTTGAAGGGTTATTCGAAGATGACACTGGACAATACCCTGCAGGAACGTATTTACGGAACCCAATTGGATCTGAGCATCAACCAAAAGCGGGATCCGATGGAGCTCTTTTATTCGTTAAGTTGGGCCAATTCAGTACTACCGATATCCAAACAACCCGCATCTCCACCTTTGAACAAAGCTGGTCCCAAGGGCTTGTTCCTGGCTTGACAGTCCTACCGCTCCATGAACACGCCACAGAACATACTGCCCTAGTTAACTGGCTCCCCAACACTCAATTCCAGAGACATACGCACATTGGAGGAGAAGAGATTTTTGTTATTCGTGGGACTTTTTACGATGAGCACGGTAGCTATGAATCGGGTAGCTGGATACGGAGTCCTCATATGAGCACCCATACTCCGTACACAAAAGAAGACGGCGCTCTAATTTATGTAAAGACCGGACATCTCACATCCTAGTGGATCCGATAACCTTCGCTAATTTTTGGTCTTTGTTTGACACACCCGAGAAAGGCAGTATGTTTAATGCATCGAAAGCGGAAATTAAAAGGAGGTGATCCAATGTCTAGTGAATTGTGTTCAATCTGGAGTGATATTGGTTGCCATCACCGTGCTCAGGGTAACGCCTAAGCTCGAATGACAACTCACAGAAATGTGATCGCTCAGATTACCATTTCGCGAAGGGAGCCAAAGGCTCCCTTTTTATTGACTAGACCGAATAAAAAGTATCAATACTGGTCAAACTGAGACACCACAGATTGAGCAATGGATTTTCTTGATGATTGGATAATGACTCCATTCAGAATCAAGCGCGTCATATAACAATGCCCTTCCGACCAAACGACTCCGCCCATGGACCAGCAAATTCAAAACTTCACTTGCCTGCATAGAACCAATTGTTCCTGTCAGCGATGCGAGCACACCCGATGTACTGCAATTATCTTCGCTTGAACTCGTCTCTTCTGGAACAAAGCATGCATAACACGGTGATGTGGAATCCCTCAAATCAAAAACTGTGATTTGACCGATATAATTTATTGCGGTCCCAGTAACGAGGGGCTTAGAGAATCGAACGCAAGCTCGGTTAATTACATGCCGCGTTTCAAAATTGTCTGAAGCATCAACCACGACGTCGACGCTATCTATGAGTGAATCAAGCCGATTGACGTCCACGCGCTCGGTGATAGCGTGAACGGTACAGTCCGAATTAATCGCGGTGATCTCCGCTTGTGCAGACAGGGCTTTGTTAAGACCTAGTCGACTTTCCCTGTGAATAATTTGGCGCTGTAAATTTGATAGATCAACAGTATCAAAATCACAAATCGTCAATTGGCCTATTCCAGCTGAAGCAAGATAGGTCGCGATCGGCGAACCGAGGCCACCCATCCCGATGATAAGAACATGAGCTTTAAGCAATCTTTCTTGGCCAACCGTATCAAAGCCATCTAATACAATGTGACGGCTATAACGAAGCAACTGCTCATCGTTCAAGCTAGCCACCACCACGCTTCATCGACCAATCGATTCGCTTTAAACATTCGGCACGCTCTTCGTGGCTACCTGATTGAAAAGTCCAGGTTGCTTGCAGTGATGGCAAGCGCATCAGAGCAATCACATAATCTGGCAAGACTTGAATAGCGATATGAATCGTGACGGGTCCAGCCTCAACAGTCACTTCATCACCATCGACGACGACACCATCAGGAACCGCTTGTTTCAAGCCGCTGATATATTCCTTGGGAGTTGCTGATACGGTTCTGACAAGAACGTCGAGGTTTTCAGCGCCGAACACGATTAGCCACCTGCAACAGGAGGCCAAATAGCCAATACTTCACCGGGAGCTAAAATCCGATTTGGCCGATCTTCGGGCTCGATATACACGCCATTCACCAGTACCAAGTGAACAAGACGCTCAGGTAGATTAAATTGTTCAATGATGCGAGCAACGCTGTCGGACTCGCTGACCTCGATCTGGGCCTTATTATCTAAGGCGCCAGCAGGAAGGAATTCCGACAGACTCGCATACAGCTTCAATGTTGCTGTTGTATTACCCATTCAAAACCATAGGCTTTTGAGCACACGCAAGATAAGCGTCCATGACCCGCAGCGGCTCATCCATCAAAACATCTTTCCATTCACCAAGATTGACCTGTCCTTGGATCAATCCTCGCAGTACGCCCACATGTTGGGTCAAACCAACTGATGTCGCACCAACCAGCACGTCATCTTTAAATTGCAAGCTGATGTAACGATTGTATTTTGGTTCGGATAATTCAACCCCTTCACCACCATCGACGCCTTCCCATTGTCCGAATGAACTCGAGATAAGGCCCAATGTATCCAATACGTTAATCGCGAGCACTCCGGCATGTTCCGCTGACTTACCGGCCATGTTTAAAGCAGCGATTCTCGCTTGATCAGCAGCATTTGGCTGAATTGCAGACACCATAGGAGAGTTATTAAACAGATCTGGCGCTTCAGCAACATCACCCGCTGCATAAATATCAGTGACCGATGACTGCATATTACGATCTGTCAAAATCCCATTCGCAACTTGAATGCCAGAGCCTTCAAGAAAATCAATGTTTGGCTTAACCCCAGCTGACATGATCACAAGATCGCAACCAAGTTTTTCACCTGTAGACAACGTGACCGTCATTTGGTCGTCACCAACTGAAGTTGTTGATCCGCCACCAAACATACCCTTGATCGAGTCCCAAACTGATCCTCCGGCTTGGCCGGGAGCACCAATAGTTTCGACCTTCGCGGAAGTCACCACACGGACACCTTTATTCTGCACCCAGTCTTTGATGATGCCACCCGCTTTCGGCGTCATCATGCGAGGCACCATTCGATCACCCAATTCGACAACTGTCAGATCGACACCATTCTTCGCTAGCGCCTCAAGAATGATGCAACCAATGAAGCCAGCGCCCACCTGAACCACTTTCTTACCTTGTTTAGCCAAGTCGGCAATCGCACGCGCATCATCGAGCGTCCAACACGTATGCACATTCGGTAAATCGATTCCTGGAATTGGGGGACGGATCGGATGTGAGCCAGTCGCGATCAATAACTTATCGTATTTCTCAGATGACCCATCATCCAAGGTGACTGT